>CALGCE010000228.1 GCA_937884625.1 uncultured Clostridia bacterium | reverse complement strand
CACTTTTCAATGTACCTATCCTCAATTACCTCGTACTGACTTACCGCTTGCTTAGCATAAGTCAAAAAGTCGGTTCCCTCCTGAGTAATGCTAATTCCTTTGTTATTTCGTTCGAATATTTTAATATTAAGTTCTTCCTTAATAATATCGGTAAAGTATTCGTCTAAACTTCCGTCAAACTTAACGTACATAGTATTAAGCGGTTGACGGTTTTTAAGTGCCGAGCCGTTTCTTGCAGAACGTCCCAAAACAACTATTTTTAATAGACTCTCCATTTTTTCTTCAAGGTCTTTATCTATTAGAGTTTCGTCAACTTTCGGGAAGTCGCAAAGATGTACACTTTTCGGTGCATTTTTATCAACGCTTATTACAAGATTTTGATAAATGCTTTCACTCATAAAGGGTATCATCGGTGCGGCGGTTTTGGCTGTTGTAACAAGTGCGGTGTACAGTGTCATATAAGCGGTTATCTTATCGTCGGTAAGTTCCTGTACCCAATAACGCTCACGACCTCTGCGGACGTACCAGTTACTCATTTCGTCAACAAACTCATCAAGTGCGTGAGCAGCCTCGGGTATACGGTAATTGGCAAGGTTTTCGTCAACACTCTTTACCATAGAATTAAGTTTTGAAAGCAACCATCTATCCATAACGGTAAGTTTGTTTAAATCAAGTGTATATTTTGTCGGGTCAAAATTATCAATATTGGCATATAAGACGTAAAACGCATAGGTATTCCAAAGGGTACCCATAAATTTACGCTGACCTTCGGTTACTGCTCTGCCGTGAAAACGGTTAGGAAGCCAAGGAGCAGAATTGGTGTAGAAATACCAACGAATAGCATCTGCACCGTAACTTTGGAGTGCATCAAACGGGTCTACCGCATTGCCCTTTGATTTTGACATCTTCTGTCCGTTTTCGTCCTGAACGTGACCTAATACTATTACATTTTTATAAGGTGCCTTATTGAAAATAAGGGTTGAAATAGCGAGTAGGGAATAGAACCAACCTCTTGTTTGGTCAACTGCTTCGGAGATAAAGTCAGCAGGGAACTGTGCCTCAAAAAGTTCCTTATTTTCAAACGGGTAATGGTGTTGTGCAAACGGCATTGAACCCGAATCAAACCAACAGTCAATAACTTCGGGAACACGGTGCATTTCCTTACCGCAATGCGGACACTTAATCGTTACTGCATCAATGTAAGGACGGTGCAACTCTATATCGTCAGGACAGTTGTCGGACAGTTCCTTTAACTCTGCAATACTTCCGACAGAGTGTAAATGACCGCATTCGCACTGCCAGATATTAAGTGGCGTACCCCAATATCTGTTACGGGAGATACCCCAATCCTGTACGTTTTTAAGCCAATCACCAAATCTGCCTTTACCAATACTGTCGGGAATCCAATTAATAGTATTATTATTTGCTATAAGGTCATCTTTAACGTCGGTCATCTTTATAAACCAAGATTCCCTTGCATAATAGATAAGCGGTGTATCGCAACGCCAACAGAACGGATAATCGTGTTCAAATTTGGGTGCGTCAAACAAAAGTCCCTTTGCGTCAAGGTCTTTTAAAACAAGCGGGTCGGCATCCTTTACGAACTTGCCGGCATACGGTGTATCCTCTGTAAGTTCGCCCTTGCCGTTTACCAACTGAACAAATGGCAAATCGTAATTTCTGCCCACCTTTGAGTCGTCTTCACCAAATGCAGGAGCAATGTGTACTATACCCGTACCGTCAGACATCGTAACGTAACTGTCACAGGTAATATAATATGCCTTTTTATGCTGTTTCTCACAAATCGGTTTTACAAAATCAAACAGTGGCTCATACTCTTTATATTCAAGTTCACTGCCTTTGTAGGTTTCAAGTATTTCGTATGCAGGTGTATCTTCACTTGCAAACTTTCCGAGCACCTTATTAAGCAGAGCCTCAGCCATATAATAGGTATAACCGTCGGCAGATTTAACCTTGCAGTAGGTATCGTCGGGATTAACGCAGAGTGCAACGTTAGACGGCAACGTCCAAGGCGTAGTAGTCCAAGCAAGGAAGTAAGCGTCTTCGTTTGCAACCTTAAAGCGGACAACGGCACTGCGTTCCTTTACATTTTTATAGCCCTGTGCTACTTCGTGTGAAGAAAGGGGAGTTCCGCAACGTGGACAGTAAGGTACAATCTTAAAACCCTTGTAAAGCAAACCTTTTTCAAATATCTGCTTTAAAGCCCACCATTCCGACTCTATAAAGTTATTATCATAAGTAACGTAAGGGTTATCCATATCCGCCCAAAAGCCGACCGTCTTTGAAAAGTCTTCCCACATACCTTTGTACTTCCAAACACTTTCTTTACAATGGTCGATAAATGGCTCTAAACCGTACCGCTCTATCTGTTCTTTACCGTCAAGACCGAGCATTTTTTCAACTTCGAGTTCTACCGGCAGACCGTGGGTATCCCAACCTGCTTTTCTGGGTACCATATAACCTTTCATAGTGCGGTAACGTGGAATCATATCTTTGATGACACGTGTTAAAACGTGACCGATATGCGGTTTACCGTTAGCGGTAGGGGGACCGTCATAAAATACATACGGCTCACCTTTGGCACGCATATCAATACTCTTTTCAAATATTTTATTCTCTTCCCAAAATTCTTTAATCTTCTTTTCCTGCTCAACAAAGTTAAGATTAGGAGAAATACTTTCGTACATCTTATCCTTCCTTTTTATTACAAAATTAATCAATTTATATTACCACACAAAGACGTAAAAATCAAGAAAAGTTTTTAAAGTTGCACTATTGGTTAAAATTTTATAAAAAACACTTGATTTTTGTGATCGTTTGTGGTATTATATTCGAGCATTTGATTTCACCTTGCCTTCTAAGGTGGGTTTAATGCCGAAATATTATCGACATTGAAGCGGGCGGTCCTCTGTTATATTTTGTTTAGCACGAACGTCTGAAAACGTCAGGGAGGAAAAATTTGATGGACGCAGTTAAAGAATTAACACAGGACTTATTAAAGACCGATGCACCCGAAATTATTGTAGGTAGTACGGTTAAAGTTCACGTAAGAATTAAAGAGGGCGAAAAGGAGAGAATACAGGTATTTGAGGGTACTGTTATTGCTAAGAACAACAGCGGTATTTCCGAAACCTTTACAGTTCGCCGTATTTCATACGGTGTAGGCGTAGAACGTGTATTCCCGTTGCATTCACCCATTGTTGCCAAGGTTGAACTTGTAAGAAAAGGTAAAGTTCGCAGAGCAAAACTTTATTATCTTCGTGACAGAGTCGGTAAAGCGGCAAAGGTTAAAGAACTTATTTAAAAGTGAGAGGGGGACGGGTTTTTACCTTGTCCCCCTTTGTGTTTTTATAAATTTTCAAATTGGTGGTGTGGTTATGAACGAGACAGGTATCAGTCAAACAGAGCCTGAAAAAACAAACTCTGACAGTTCTGATATGAGAAGTTTAACGGTGCAGATATTTGAGTGGCTTGATGTTTTCGTAACGGCTTTGGTATCAGTTGTAATTATATTTCTGTTTATATTCAGGGTTGCAACAATTGAGGGACGTTCTATGCAAAACACTCTTTTTGAGGGCGAAAAGGTTGTTTTAACTAACTTTGCCTATAAACCTGAATACGGAGATATAGTGGTTATTTCAAGAAACATTGAAAATTCAGTTTCAGGAAGTATTCAAAGTCAGTTACCTATCATAAAGCGTGTTATTGCAACGCAGGGGCAGACCGTTAATATTGATTTTGAAAATGGTTTTGTATACGTTGACGGTAAGAAGTTAGACGAAAAGTATACTGCAACACCTACTAATCTTAATTATAATGACGGTGTGGAATTCCCCGTAGTAGTCCCCGAGGGGTGTGTATTCGTTTTAGGAGATAACCGTAACGATTCGCTTGACAGCCGTTCTTCGAGAATCGGAAATGACGGTATGATAGATACACGTTATATTTTAGGACACGCAGTATTTCGGATATTCCCGTTTACCAAAATCGGGGGACTTGGATTATGAGCAATACGCAGAATATTCAGTGGTTTCCCGGTCATATGGCAAAGACCAAACGTCAGATTACCGAACATATGAAAATAATAGATGCGGTTGCCGAAATAGTTGATGCAAGAATACCCGTCAGCAGTCGAAATCCCGACCTGACGGGTATTATTTCAGGCAAACCCCGTATTTTACTTCTTAATAAATGTGATATGGCGGATAGCAAGGCAACCCAAGAGTGGATAGAATATTATAAAAAAAGCGGTACGGTCGCAATACCTGTTGACTGCAAGTCGGGTAAGGGATTGCAGAACTTTAAAGACGAGGTTAAAAGAACACTTGCTGATAAACTCGAATTATACCGTCAAAAAGGTATGGTGGGTAAACCGCTTAGAGTTATGGCAGTAGGAATACCGAATGTCGGCAAATCGTCTTTTATTAATAAAATAGCAGGTGGCAGTCGTGCAAAAGTAGAAAACCGACCGGGTGTTACGAGGGGTAATCAGTGGTTTAGCGTTGATAAGCAGTTAGAACTTCTTGATACACCGGGTGTACTTTGGCCTAAATTTGAAGATGCGACTGTCGGCGAACATTTAGCCTTTACGGGGGCGGTAACCGATAGAATAATTGATACCGAACTTTTAGCGGTAAGACTTATAGAAATTCTAACGGCTAACTATCCTGACATTTTAAAAGAGCGTTATAAAATAGCCCAAATTTGTGAGGAGCCTTATGATACGCTTTGCCTTATAGGTAAGAGCAGGGGTATGATGATAAGAGGCGGTAATGTAGATACCGAAAGGGCATCAAATATGTTACTCGAAGAATTCAGGAACTTAAAACTCGGACGTATAACACTTGAAAGGGCGGAAGATTATGCCTGATTTTTCATACGAAGAAAAAGCAAAGTTAAACGGATATAAATGCGTTTGCGGTGTCGATGAGGCAGGCAGAGGACCGCTCGCAGGTCCCGTTTGTGCGGCGGCGGTAATATTGCCGCAAAACTTTATAATTGAGGGACTTGACGATTCTAAAAAATTGAGTGAGAAGAAAAGGGAACAGTTATTTGATATAATAACAAAAAACGCTGTTGATTTTTGCATTTGCTATGCAAGTGTTGATGAAATAGAGGAATATAATATATTAGGTGCAACCTTTCTTGCAATGAACAGGGCAATAGACGGCTTATCTGTAAAGCCTGACTATGCTTTGATTGACGGTAACAGGGTTCCTAAAAATATTAAAATTGACTGCGAAACCGTTATAAAAGGCGATGCAAAATCATATTCTGTTGCAGCGGCATCTATTTTGGCAAAGGTCAGCAGGGACAGACTTATGTTAAAATACGATGAACAATATCCGCAGTACGGATTTAAGAAACACAAGGGTTACGGAACAAAAGACCACTATACCGCAATAAAAGAAAACGGTATTTGTGAGATACATAGGGTATCGTTTTTGAAAAATGTACACTAAAAGCAATGAAATAGGTGCTATCGGAGAGAAAAAAGTAGCCGAGTATCTTAAAAGCAAGGGTTGTATAATAATTAAACGCAATTGGAAAGATAGGTACGGCGAAGTAGATATTATAGCACAGGACGATAAAAATATAATATTTGTTGAAGTAAAGACGAGAAGTTTTAAGTCGTTAGTCAGCGGAAACGAAGCAATAGACATAGGCAAAATGAAAAGAATACGCAATGAAGCGGTTATGTTTACAAAACGCCTAAATACTGATTTGGAACCGAGAATTGATACGGCGGAAGTCACCTATTATAAAAAGGACGATGGAACAACGGGTTGGAAGTTAAACTATATTAAATCGGCTTTTTAAGGTGGACTTTTTATGGATTATTTTGACTTACACTGTGATACCGCATACGAATGTTATAAGAGAAATCTGGACTTGAATGATAAAAGCCTTGCTGTAAACAATGATTTCGGCAATGTATTTAATAATTGGAAACAGTGCTTTGCAATTTGGATAAAAGATGATATTAAAGCACCGTTTGAACTTTATAAGAAAATATTAAACAACTTTAAAAAATTGAAAAAGAGGAATAATCTTACACCGATAATGACCGTTGAGGGCGGAGCGGTAATTGAAGATAAAACAGAACGTATTGACCAATTGAAAAACGACGGAATATCTGCTCTTACTCTTACTTGGAACGGCGAAAACAGAATAGGCGGGGGAGCGTTCAGCGATGCACCTCTTACCGATTTTGGCAGAGCAGTTATTAAAAGACTTAATAAAAACAAAATGTTCTGCGACCTGTCGCATATAAACGAAAAAGGTTTTTATAAGGCAATTGAAATTGCCGATTATCCGTTTGCATCACACTCGTGTTGCAGGGCAATTTGCGACCATAAACGGAATTTATATGACGAACAGTTAAAACTTATAGCACAAAAAAACGGAGTAATAGGTATTTGTCTTTATTCTGTTTTTTTAGGCGGACAAAACGTATTTGAAAAGATATACGAAAATATATATCATATGCTCTTACTTGACCTTGAAAATAGTATATGTATAGGCTCCGATTTTGACGGTGCCGAAATGTCAGACGAACTTAAAAATATATCAGCTATACCAAAACTTTACGGTTATTTAAGTTCAAGGGGAATAAATGATAAATCTTTAAATAAAATTTTTTATACAAATGCCGATAATTTCTTCTTTGACAAAAGATAAACTTTAATGTACAATAATGCAGGAGGCAAAAAATAATGGAATATGTTAGTACAAGAGATAAATCAGTAAGGGTGTCAGCTGCTGCCGCTATTGCTCACGGTATATCGAGTGAGGGCGGTTTGTTCGTGCCTGACAGTTTTCCGAAATTGACCGCAAAGGATTTTGAAAATTTATGCGGTTTAAGTTATATAGACAAAGCAGAGTATATACTAAAACTGTTTTTAGACGATTTTACACCTGATGAAATTAAATATTGCGTAAACGGTGCTTATGACGGCAGTTTTGATAATAATAAACCTGCACCAATTAAAAAAATCAATGATAATATTAATATATTGGAATTGTGGCACGGTCCTACCTGTGCATTTAAAGACCTTGCTTTGCAATTACTGCCTTACCTGCTTACTACTTCTGCAAAAAAAGTGTCATCAGGTAAAAAGACGGTCATTTTGGTTGCAACTTCCGGCGATACGGGAAAAGCGGCACTTGAAGGTTTTAAAGACGTGGAGAATACCGAAATAATCGTGTTTTATCCGAGCGAGGGCGTAAGTCCTATGCAGAAACTCCAAATGGATTCTCAAAAAGGCGAAAACGTACACGTTTGTGCGATTAAGGGTAACTTTGACGATGCACAGTCGGGCGTTAAGAAAATATTTACCGATAATTCCGTTAAGGACAACCTTGCAAAAAATAATATGGAGTTTTCTTCTGCTAATTCTATAAATTGGGGAAGACTTGTACCCCAAATTATTTATTACATTTCAGCATACTGTGATTTGTTAAATGACAAAGCCGATTTATCAAGCGGATTTAACATAACTGTTCCAACGGGTAATTTCGGCAACATTCTAGCCGCTTACTATGCCAAAAAAATGGGTGTGCCGATAAACAAACTTATATGTGCGTCTAATTCAAATAATGTACTTACCGATTTTATAAATACAGGTATTTATGACCGTAATCGTAAGTTCTATACAACGATTTCTCCGTCAATGGATATTTTGATTTCAAGTAACCTTGAACGTATGCTCTTTGAACTTTGCGGTAATGACGACCAATATGTCGCATCACTTCAAAATCAGTTGTCAAAAAACGGTAAATTCGAAGTAAGCACAGAAATAAAGACAAAATTGCAAGACATCTTCTACGGCGGATATTGTGATGATAACGATACCATCAGTACAATTAATGATACCTTAAAAAAATACGGTTATCTTTGCGATACTCATACCGCCGTCGCAGTAAACGTTTACAATAAATACTTAAAAGAAACGGGCGATAGAAGACCTGTTATAATAGCATCAACCGCATCGCCGTATAAGTTTGCAAGAAGTGTGCTGTCGGCACTGTCCGATAAAACGAGTGACAGCGAGTTTGAAACGGTACGGCTGTTGTCAAGTGTTACGAAAACCGATGTTCCGACACCTATTGCACAACTTGAAAACGCAAAAGTGCGTTTTAATACTACTGTCGGCAAAGATGATATGTATAAGGCTGTTTGTGATTGTTTAGGTATTTAAAAAATAATGAGAGTGTTGACTTTTGTCAGCACTCTCATTTGGAAGATAATCAGTCTTTTAATCTGAAAGTATCGCAGCAGGTTTCGTCGGCTGTGTTTGAGGTACGGCTACCTACCTGAATTTCACCCGCAGAGCAGGAATCGTTCATTGTGTGATGAATACAATTTTTTACACTGCAACGGATACAAGATTCTGTTTTACAACAATCTGACATTTTATATCATCCTTTCTCGGCTTTTTTAAGCCGATATTATTATTTGTAAGTATTTATTATTTATGTAAAGTTGGTGCTCAAAAGTTATGAAACTTTTTACAATATCGGATTTGCATTTATCTTTTGGTACGGACAAGCCTATGAATGTTTTTAAAGGTTGGGAAAACTACACCGAAAGAATAGCGTCTAATTGGAAAAGAATTGTAACCAATGATGATACTGTGGTGCTTTCCGGCGATACTTCATGGACTCTTAATCTTGAAGATGCTTATAAAGAT
>CALGCE010000227.1 GCA_937884625.1 uncultured Clostridia bacterium | reverse complement strand
TTTCATGCAAGATTTATAACAGTTTTTCAGCAGATTGCAATGTTCTTTTGTAAGTTCTTCATTAACGATTGGACCAACAGTATGTATTACATAGTTGCAAGGCAGATTATATGCGGAAGTGATTTTTGCCTGTCCTGTCGGTTCTTCACAGCCTTGCTTTTCCATTATTTCAGCACATTCAAGTCTTAATTGTACTCCTGCAAAGGTATGAATACAGTTATCAATGCAATTATCAGGTGCATTGTCTTTAACATAAAAATCACGTAATAATTTTGCGGTATTAGTTTCTTTTATGTATTCAAACACAGGAGTTGGTCCATAGTAATCGTTCATATTATTTCCAAATTCTTTTAAATCAAGACTAAATCTACTTGCTGATGCAGTAATACCAAAAACACCTATACAAACAGTTAAAACAAGTGTTAAACACAAAAGTTTGAAAAATTTTTTCTTAAAATTCTTTTTCATTAATATTCCTCCATTTTATAATTAAACTATTTTTAAAAAGTTGACTAAATACATTTATTTTATAAATTTTTTGACCCCCTTAATCTAATATTATAAATGTATTTATCAAACCATAAAATCATTATATGATGTAACAACTCATTTGTCAAGAGAATTATTACATCATTTATGAATTGTTAATTCCGTTTATAATTGAATTATCAAATTAAAGAGGGTGGCTTTGTTGAGTAGTAATCCCGATATTAATATTTTTTTAGGTCAAAAGGTAAAAGAAATCCGAAAGAATAAGAAAATGACAAGAGAAACATTAGCGGAAAAAATTGATGTCAGTTCACGTTTTCTTGCTGATGTCGAATGTGGAAAAGTCGGTATCTCGCTTACCACGTTAAAAAAATTATGCAAAACATTAGGAATTAGTTCCGATAGCCTTTTGGGACTTCGTTTTGAAAATCAAGATATGTATAATGAAATCGAAGAAAAAATACATCAAATTTCGCCCGAACATTTAGAAAATCTAAATACGATCATCACTGCATTTTCAAATACGGCAGAAAAATAGATAATATAAACAACGGAGTAAGTACAAATGACTTACTCCGTTTTTAAAATTTGCTTTTTTGGTAAAAATATGTATAATTATAAATTAGACGATGTAAAAGGAAGTGAAGAATTGAAACATCTGTTTAGGGTTGCAAAAGGGTATCTTTTTGAATGTATATGCGGACCCTTTTTTAAACTGCTCGAAGTATCCTTTGAACTTTGTGTACCGCTTGTTATGAAAAGCATAATTGATACAGGTATTAAAAATAATGACAGCACTTATATAGTAAAAATGGCGGTATTATTGGTTATACTCGGTATTTTAGGACTAACATCTACCGTAACGGCACAGTATTTTTCTGCAAAAGCATCGGTCGGTATTATGGCAAAAATCAAAAGAGAGTTATTAAGTAAAATCAATTCTTTGTCCTTTACACAACTTGATAATGTAGGTGTTTCAACACTGATTACACGAATGACGAGTGATGCAAATCAGGTGCAGTCGGGCATTAATCTTACTTTAAGACTTTTTTTAAGGTCGCCGTTTATTGTATTTGGCTCTATGATTATGGCTTTTACCGTTGATAAAAAATCGGCTTTTACTTTTGTCGTTGCAATTCCGCTTTTGTCTGCGGTAGTGTTCGGGATTATGCTAGCTTCAATTCCGCTTTATAAAAGCGTTCAGCAAAGGCTTGACGGTGTTATGGCAATAACGAGAGAAAACCTATCGGGTGTCAGGGTAATTCGTGCATTTTGCAGAGAAAGTAAAGAAATAAAAGATTTTGACGAGAGATGCGACCGATTAAGTATTATGCAAAACCTTGTAGGCAAAATATCTTCGCTTTTAAATCCTCTTACCTATATACTTATTAATTTTGCCGTTATTGCATTAATCTATGTAGGCGGTGTTCAGGTCAATAAGGGCAGTCTTACGCAGGGTGCGGTAGTATCGCTTTATAACTATATGTTACTGATTTTAGTGGAACTTATAAAACTTGCAAACCTTATTATCACTATTACAAAATCGGTTGCGAGTGAAAACAGAATTGAAAGTATACTTGACACTGAAACTGCCATTTATAACACTAAAAATGTTGTAAATAATGAGAAAGGCACTGTTGAATTTAAAAACGTTTCTTTATGTTATGACGGCTCTAAGGAAGCATCTGTCAGTGACATAAACTTTAAGGCTAACAAGGGGCAGACGGTAGGTATAATAGGCGGTACAGGCTCGGGAAAAACCAGCCTTGTAAATATGATACCGAGATTTTATGATGCAACAAGCGGTAAGGTTCTTGTAGACGGAATTGATGTAAAAGAATATTCCTTAAATCAAATAAGGGATAAAATAGGTATAGTTCCCCAAAAGACGACACTATTTAGCGGTACGGTAAGAGAAAATCTGCTTTGGGGTAACGAAAATGCGAACGATGACACCTTAAACGAAGCACTGAATATTTCACAAAGCAAAGATTTTGTAGAAGAAAAAGGCGGTCTTGACTGCAAAGTGGAGCAGGGCGGACGTAACTTTTCAGGCGGACAGAAACAGCGTCTTACAATAGCACGGGCTCTTGTAAGAAAGCCTGAAATACTTATTCTTGACGACAGCACAAGTGCACTTGATTTTGCTACCGATTTGAATGTAAGAAAAGCACTTAAAAATTTAGAATACAATCCTACTGTATTTATAGTATCGCAAAGGACTTCCTCAATAAAAAATGCAGATATAATTATCGTACTTGACGACGGTAAAGCAGTAGGTATAGGCACACATAATGAACTTCTTGAAAACTGCGAAGTATACAGAGAAATATATAAGTCACAGTTTAAAACAGAGGAGGAACTTTTATGAAAAAACAAAATTCCTCCCTTTCACAAATAATGCATTTTCTAAAACCTTATACTTTTCTTATTGTTTTATCGCTTGTTATATCTGCTTTAAGTGTTGCACTAACACTTTATTTTCCTATTTTAATCGGTTATGCCATTGACTGTATAATCTCAAAAGGCAATGTAGATTTTAAAACAATTTTAAGTATAATTTTAAAAGCAGGAGTTATTGTTGTTATAACTGCCGTTTTGCAATGGTTGTTAGGTTTAATTAACAACAAAATAACATTTGAAGTTATAAAGAATATAAGAAAAGAAGCATTCAGAAAACTTCAAATACTGCCACTATCTTATCTTGACAGACGGGAAAAAGGGGATACCATAAGCCGTATTATATCTGATGTTGACACCTTTGCCGACGGTCTGTTGTTAGGCTTTGCAAATCTGTTTACGGGTGTTATGACGATTATAGGAACGCTTATTTTTATGTTTAGGTTAAATCCGATAATTGCACTTATAGTTGTTATAATTACGCCTTTGTCTTTGCTTGTTTCAAAATTCATTTCACAAAGGACGTATTCGCTTTTTACTTTGCAATCGCAAACAAGGGCAGAGCAGACCTCTCTTATTGACGAGGCAGTATCGGGAAGTAAGGTCGTCAAGGCATTTTCACAGGAAGAAAATATTTTAAATAAGTTTGACGAAATAAATAATAGACTTGAAAAGACCTCTCTTAAAGCAACCTTTTATTCCTCACTTGTAAATCCGACTACACGTTTTGTTAACGGCATTGTTTATGCGGCGGTAGGTTGTTTCGGGGCACTTTCCGTTATAGGAGTATTAGGCGGCAGCAGTGCTATGACGGTAGGTATGCTTTCAAGTTTTTTAAGTTATGCCAACCAATATACAAAACCGTTCAATGAAATTTCAGGAGTTATAACCGAACTGCAAAATGCAATTGCCTGTGTAAACAGAATTTTTGAATTTATTAATGAAACACCGCAAATACCCGATAAAAATGATGCCGTAACACTTAAAAATGTTAAGGGTAACATTTGCATTGATAATATTGATTTTTCATACAAAAAAGAAATACCTTTAATCAAGAATTTCAATTTAAGTGTAAATTCGGGTATGAGGGTTGCAATTGTCGGACCTACGGGTTGCGGTAAAACCACATTAATAGATATGCTTTATCTGTTAAATACGTTTGCAAAAAAAGATTGTAAGGCAAACTATCTTGTGCAATTTTTAAAAATCTTTCAT
>CALGCE010000226.1 GCA_937884625.1 uncultured Clostridia bacterium | reverse complement strand
TTCGGCTACGCACTTTTTTATTTTTTTAGGGGGTATTATTATGGCGTTAATTGAATGTCCCGAATGTCTTAAAGAGGTTTCCGATAAGGCACAAAGTTGTCCTCACTGCGGTTATCCTATTGCATCATTAAAGAAAAGTAAAAGGGTTACGATAAAGTTACCGTCAACCGAAGAAATTGCAGGCGGTACGGTTGGTTACCTTTCTTCAAGGAAAAGTGAAATTACCGCTGACGGTCATACTTTATGGACAGGATTATATGGAGATACCGCTGTATTTGATATAACAGAGCCAACACTTGTAACAATACATTTGGGTATATGGGCAAATCCTGTAACCGCCATTGTCGAACCTGACGCAAATTATGAACTTGAACAGGATTTTAATTTAAGTATGAATAAAAATTATAAACTCTTGGAAATTAGTATATAAGATGTTATAATTAAGTAAATATTTATTTAGGAAGTAACATTATGGACAACAGTGCAAAAATAGAAAAATTAAGGGAATTTATAAGTGAGTCGGATAACATTGTGTTTTTCGGTGGGGCAGGGGTATCGACCGAAAGCGGTGTGCCCGATTTTCGCAGTAAGGACGGTTTATATAATATCCGTGACGTAAGGTTTGATGGTTACAGTCCTGAATATCTGTTAAGCCATAGTTGCCTTGTAAACGAGCCTGAGGTCTTTTTTGAGTTTTACCGTCAAAAGATGGATGCAAGGTCGGTAAAGCCCAATCCTGCACATTATTTTTTAGCGGAACTTGAAAAAATAGGAAAACTAAAAGCGGTTGTTACACAAAATATTGACGGACTTCATCAGTTGGCAGGTAGTAAAACGGTATATGAAATTCACGGCACAACACGGCGTAATTACTGTATTAATTGCAAAAAGGAGTATTCAGGCGACTATATTTTTAATTCAAAGGAAGCGGTACCGCACTGTGATTGCGGTGGAATGATACGCTGTGACGTTACCTTGTATGAGGAGCAATTGCCTACTGCTGATGTTCAGGGCGCCGTTAACGCTATTACAAATGCCGATATGCTGATAATAGGCGGTACTTCACTTACAGTATATCCTGCCGCATCTTATGTAAATTATTTTGGCGGAAAACACCTTGTTATTATTAATAAGCAACATTTGAATTTTAAATTAAGAAGTGACAGTGATTTAGAAATCAATCTTCCAATAGGGGAAGTTTTCTCACAGTGTTAACAAAAATGGACTTATCGTGTGATAAGTCCATTTTTGTTATACCATTTCGCCGATACAAAAGTCATTTTCGGCTTTTATCAACTTAATATTTATTATTTTACCCGTAAGGTTTTCATCGGTAAATACCTTTACTCTTGAATAGTTAGGCGTATAACCCACCTGACAGCCGTTATTTGAAGTTTCAAATAGAACAGGGAAGACGTTACCGCACTGTCTTTGTAAGAAATCTTTTTCACTCCTGGTACAGACTTGTGACATTTGTTTTGAACGTTTTTCTTTAACTGATTTTTGTACCTGTGTTTTAAGTTCTGCGGCAACCGTTCCATCACGCCGAGAATATGTAAAAATATGCGTTCTTGCAAACCCTATTTTGTTTACAAAATCCAAACTGTTATTAAATTCATCGTCGGTCTCGCCTGCAAAACCTACCATAACATCGGTGGTTACAGACGCATTATCAAATATAGTGCGTATGCGTTCTACAAGGTCAAAATAAAAATGTGTATCGTAATGTCTGTTCATTCGCTTTAATGTTTCATCACAACCTGATTGCAAAGACAAATGAAACTGCTCACAAAATTTTTCCTGTTTTTTTAATCTTAAAAGCATTTCGTCTGTTATATGGTCGGGTTCTAATGAGCCAAGTCTGACCCTTTTAATTTTGTCAACCGAACAAACGGCATCAACCGCATCACAGATATTATAATTTGTCCCTTTGCCGTAGGCAGATAGATTAATACCTACAAGCACTATTTCATGATAACCGTTGTCTGCAAGTCTTTGGGCTTCTTTCTTTATGTCGTCTAAATCTCTTGACCTGACAAAACCCCGTGCTTTCGGTATAATGCAGTAAGAACAATACCTATCACAACCGTCTTCAATCTTCATAAATGCTCGGGTACGTTCAGAAAAGTCGTTTACAGGCGGTGTATTGTATAAATCACCGTTTTTATGTTCTTCAATATTTGAAATTGATTTTCTATTTCTAATAAATTTTTCTGTTAAAGTTATGATTTTTGTAATATCCTTGTTTCCCACAACAATATCAGCAAGATTAAGTTTAATTGATTTTTCGGGAAATGCCTGCACCATACAACCTGTAAGTACTATTACCGAATTTTCGTTTTCACGCCGTAGTTTTCGTAACAACTGACCTGTTTTACGGTCACTTTCGGCCGTTACAGTGCAGGAATTAATTATAATTATATCAGGCTTTTTATTTTTATCACAATCGTAAAATTTTTCTAAAAACATTTCCTTGATTGACTGCGTTTCGTACTGATTTACCTTACAACCGAGTGTATAAAAATGAACGTTCATATTCTCTCCATACAAATTTTATGTTAATATTATATAATACATATTCTGTAAATGCAAGAATTGTGTTGATTTTTAGTTAGAAATGTATTAAAATGATATACGTATTATTTTGTGTATTTGTGAGTTGGGAATTAATGAGCACTTTAAGACACGATGTAGTTTTACGGGTGGTAAAATTATTTAACGTAGTTTTACTCACCTTACCGTTTGCCGCTTGTTGGTTTTACTATTATCTTGGAAGGACGTATTCGCCTTTTTACAGAAAGGGCAATTGGCTTATTGTATTGCTGTATGTTCTTTTGTATTTGGTTTTCGCCCGTGTTTATGATGCTTTTATGTTGTCTACAAGCAGAATTTCGGAACTTGTATATTCACAGTCACTGTCAACATTTGTCGCTGATGCAATAATGTTGATAGTAATTTGGTTGCTTACAAAATTTATGCCAAATGTATTACCTATGATGTGTGCATTCTTGCTTCAAGTCGGATTGTCAGCCTTTTGGTCTTTTTTAGCACATACTTGGTATTTTAAAACTTTTACTGCAAAGAATACCGCTATTATTTTTAACGAGCGTTCGGACTTTGAAAAACTTTTCAGTGAGTACGGTCTTGAAAAGAAATTTAAAATCAGCATAACCGACAGTATTGACAACTGTCTTAATAATCTTGATATGCTAAAAGGACTTGACGCTGTTTTTCTTGCGGATATACATTCTCACGAACGTAATACCGTTTTAAAATACTGTATCCAAAACAAAATATCGGTTTATGTAATTCCGAGGACAGGCGACGTAATTATGAGCGGAGCAAAGCATATGCATATGTTTCATTTGCCGATGTTGAGGGTTTCACGTTATCATCCTACACCCGAATACGTAGTAATAAAAAGACTGTTTGATATTGTTTTTTCATTAGTCGCCATTGTTGTTTTGTCACCCATAATGCTTGTGGTTTCAATTGCCATAAAAATGTGCGACGGCGGACCTGTTATATATAAGCAGTGCCGTCTTACAAGAGGAGAAAAACTGTTTTATATATATAAATTCAGGTCGATGCGTGTAGATGCAGAGTCGGACGGTGTGGCACGTCTTTCAACGGGTGACGTTGATGATAGGGTAACACCGGTCGGCAAAATAATCAGAAAGCTTCGCATTGACGAACTTCCACAACTCTTTAATATACTGTCAGGCGATATGACTGTTGTAGGTCCACGTCCTGAACGTCCGGAAATAGCATTAAAGTATCAAGAACAGTTGCCTGAATTTAATTTGCGGTTGCAGGTAAAGGCAGGTCTTACGGGATATGCACAGGTCTACGGCAAGTACAATACTACTCCGTACGATAAATTCCAAATGGATTTAATGTACATATCACATCCGAGTTTTCTTGTGGATTTAAGGATAATTTTTACCACAATAAAAATTCTCTTTTTGCCTGAAAGTACAGAAGGCGTTACAGAAAATATAGTTGAAGACACAAAAGAAGTTGCCGAACTTACAAAATAGATTTAAG
>CALGCE010000225.1 GCA_937884625.1 uncultured Clostridia bacterium | reverse complement strand
CTGATAACCGCTACCACCCTTGTATTTGTTTACCCAAGTGGGTATTATATCTACCGACGATAAAACCGTGGTACCGTCACTGTATTTATCAAAGGTGTAATAGAAAAGCATACCGTCCTCTGTATGACCTGTGGTACATTCGGGCGACATAAGTTCCTGACGCTGATTTGATATTGCGTTACCCATTGAATATATGCATACAGATGTGTTTTGACTGTCTTCCGAGTGCAACAGTTCGATAGGTTGTACAACGTGTGGGTGACCGCCTACTATTACGTCAACGCCCAAATTGCAAAGTTTTTGGGCAATCGTCTTTTGCCAGGTATTCTGTTTTAATTGATATTCTTCGCCCCAATGCATATAGAAAACGATACAGTCTGCACCATCTTTTTTCATAAGAGAAATTGTCTTTTGTGCTTCAGAGTAAAACTTGTCAATATAATCGTAAGAAAAAGAGTTTAACAAACCGTTTGCTTCGGTTGAAATTATAGCACCGTTTATTGACTTACGCCCTGCAACATCACAACTGTTCTCGTATGTATAGCAGGTCATACCTATTTTAATACCGTTTACTTTCTTAACAACGTAGGCAGGGTCTGTGTCTGATTCCTTTGTACCTATGAAATCCATATTTTTGGATTTTAATACCTGTGCGGTGCGTTTTAAACCGAACATTCCCGTATCGTAGCAGTGGTTATTTGCGGTAAGTAAAAAATTAATTCCTGAATTTTTGATTGTGTCCGCAAGACTGTCGGGCGTGTTAAACGCAGGGTAGCCTGAAAACTTGCCCGATTCACTTCCGCCGAATGTCACTTCAAGGTTTGCTACCGCAAGGTCTGCACCGTTAAAGTATTTTTTGACATTTGGAAAGAATGATGAAAAATCGTAACCGTCGGCGGTTTTTGCACCGTCAAGTACTGTACTGTGTACTATTATATCGCCCGTATTTACCACCTTTGCGGTTGATACTACATACGGCTCTTTTGATTTTCCGCTCGATACCTGCGAACTATTTATTTCTTTTTTGTCCTCATTGTCTGCCGTTTTTATTATTGATTTTACTATTGCACTTATACCTATTATGAGTAATGCTAGTACGACAACGCAACACGATACAAAAATTCTTCGCCTTATAATTGCTTTTCTTCTTTTTGAGTGTTTAGATGACATTTTTAAATTCTCCTGTTTTACATAAGATTGCACAGTATTATCGGAATAAATACTGCGGGTATTAAATTCATAATCTTAATTTTTGTAACTTTTAATATATTAAGGGCAAGTGCAATTATCAGCAGTGAGCCTATAACCGATATATGCGATATGATTTGTGTACTTAATATCGGTTGCAGGGCGAATGCCAAAAGTGTCAAAGTACCCTCTATTATGAGAACAGAAAAACACGAAAGCAATACGCCAAATCCCAGAGCGGAGGCAAGTGTAACAGATGTGATAAAGTCCATGACAGACTTTGAATAAAGCATGGTATTGTCGCCTGATATCCCTGAGTCAATAGATCCTACTACCGTCATAGCACCTACGCAAAAAATAAGTGTTGCCGAAATAAAACCGTCTGCAATTTTACTTTCTTTTATTTTAGAAAATTTGTTTTCTACCCTTTGTGCGAATTTATTTATTAGTTTGTCAAGGTCAATAAGTTCTCCTATTACAGCACCTGCACACATAGAAATAATAATTATCAGAACTTTGATTTCGTCCTCGAAAAGTCCCT
>CALGCE010000224.1 GCA_937884625.1 uncultured Clostridia bacterium | reverse complement strand
CCGGAATGTATCTTTGACATTACCGCTCCCCACATCTTCATCGCAATACCACTGTCGGAAATTGCCTGTTGGGTATCGTAACCGCACCAACAAGATGCCACATAATACGGCGAACCGCCTACAAACCACAAGTCGTTTGAATTGTTTGAAGTACCCGTCTTTGCGTAAATCTTCATATTTGGTATATAAGACGCCGCACCCTTACCCGTACCGTTAGAGCCGTAAACTACATTCTGTAAAAGATGATTCATAACCGTTGCGGTATCGTCGCTTATTGCAAGATGCTTTTCGGTATCCTCCGACAGTATTACCTCGCCATGCTGGTCTTCAACCTTTGTATAAAGCATCGGTTTATAATACAGTCCTCCGTTGCCGAATACCGCATACGCCGCCGCCGATTCAAGTGTCGTTATACCGCCGTTAGTACCGCCCATTCCAAGTGGCGACAAATCTATATCATTTTTATTAAGGGTGGTAACACCGAGTTTTTGGGTAAGAAAATCATAACTTGCCTGCGGTGTCAATTTGTTTACAAGGTAAACGGGTATAGTGTTTACCGAGCGTTCTAATGCGTACTGAACGGTTATATTACCCCAATACGATTTATACCAGTTTACAGGTGTCCAACCGTTGTAATTAGTCGCCGTATCGTTTACTATACTTGAATAATTAATAAGTCCGTTTTCAATCGCCAAAGAGTATGCAGCAATAGGCTTCATAGTAGAACCCGGCTGTCTTACGGCGTTTATTGCCCTATTAAACCCTGACATACCCAAGTTTACCGTCTTTTCGCCGATACCGCCCGCAAGACCTAAAACGTGACCCTCATAGTCCATAACGGTAAATGAGCCTTGAAGTCTTTGCCCGTCCTTGCCTTTAATTCCGTAGGTATCGGAATTTGAAAATACACTGTCAACCGTTGACTGTATATCGGGATTTACCGTAGCGTATATCTTATATCCGCCACTGTAAAAATTGGTAGATGCGTGGGTTTCGTCATAACCGTACTTTTCCGCCAAATCCTTTGTGACCTGAACTATAAGTGCATCGACGAAATAATTGTTAACATCGCTTTCGTTAAGTTGTTCCTTTGACGCTACAAGCCTAAGTTTTTCTTTTAAAGCCTTATTATATTCGTCTTTGGTTATATACTTTTGCGAAAGCATTTCATTAAGGACTGTCTCCCGCCTTAATTTATTGTTTTCAGGCTCATCATCAGGGACAAATTTTGCAGGACTTTTGGTTATTGATGCAAGGGTTGCACATTCAAGCAGTGACAATTCATTAACACTCTTGCCGAAATAGTAGTTTGATGCAACCTCAACACCGTACATACCGTGTCCCATAGCAATCGTATTAAGATAACATTCTATTATGGTATCCTTTGAATAATGACTTTCAAGATACCTTGCCCTCATTATTTCCCTTATCTTTCGGCTCGGTTTTTGAGAGGTATCGCCCGTAAGGTTTTTTACCAACTGTTGAGTTACGGTAGAACCGCCCTGATTACTTGAATAAAAATGCAAAAACATATTTGCAAATGCCGATACCGTTCTTTTCCAGTCTACACCGTCGTGTACCCTGAAACGCTTATCCTCAATAGCAATAAATGCATTTACAAGATTTTCGGGTATTCCCTCATAACTCTCCGATTTTTCCTGTGCTAAATTACGGTCATACGGTACCCATATACGGTTAAACTGACCATGAAGCCTTTGATATTCAGTCCACTCTTTATTCTCGTTTTGTACGTAAATAGTAGTAGTAAAATTAAGTTTCAGGTCGTTAAGATTTTCTTCCATAGTACCGTCAACCGCAGTAAATACATATACTATGAAAGAGCCTACAACTATACTGCAAGTAATAATACCTACAAGGGCAACCGTAAGCAAGGTTTTAAGCAGACGCTCTTTCCCCTGCTTTTTACGTTTCCTTTGTCTTCTTCTGTCATCAACGGCACCCGAAGAAAAACTGTTAAGGTCCAAATCAGGTTCATTATTATCGGTTTGGTCATCATCAGATTCATAACTGAATATATCATCATAATCCAACGAAAAACACCTCCGTATTATAAAACATAATTGGCAACACCCTGCCATTTTAAGAATATTATACCATAAAAAGTCAGTTTTTGTAGTTACAATTTTTTAACCATTATCTGTATATTATTCTTCAAAGTGATAAAAATAAACTATGGAGGCATAATTTATGATTAACTATAAAAAGATTTCAATAATTATTATTGCTGTTACTTTAATATTTATAATAGCGGTTGTCGTATTTGGACTTAGTATGAATTCACGCACAAAAGACACATCATACACACTTAAATCATATAAAAACACAATAGCATTATATAAAGACGAAAGTATCGTTAAAACATACGACGATATAGTATTAAACACACTGCCTATGGCGGATATTAACCGTTTCAAATCGGGTATCAGCGTCTCCTCCGAGGAAGATGCAGTGAGAATACTCGAAGATTACGACGGTTAGGCTGACAAATTACAGTTTTCCGCTGTCCTTTAATATTTTCACTTTAAGTACCGCCGCTTGTGTTTTGGCATCGGTTATTTCACCAGAAAGTATCATAGAAACCACCTCATCAAGCGGTCTTTTTTCTACAAGTAAAAATTCGTCGTCATCGGGGTCTACTTCGCCGAAGTCAAGTTTTGTTGCACAGTACATCCATATTATTTCACCGCAGTAACCCGGTGACGGATAAAGTGTTCCCAAGAAGGTGTAATTCTTTGCAGTTGCACCCGTTTCCTCTTTAAGTTCACGTTTACCGCAGTCAAGCGGGTCTTCGTTGGGATTATCACGTTTTCCTGCGGGTATTTCGAGTATTTCCTCACTGTATGGGTATCTGAACTGCTTTACAAGAAGTATATTCCCGTCATCGTCAAGGGCTGCAACGCATACTCCTCCTGGATGTTCTATTACCTCTCTTATAGCAGTATTGCCGTTGGGGAGCAGTGCTTCATCACGTCTTAAATTTATTATTTTGCCCTTGTACATATATTCTGCTTTAATTTGTTTTTCAGTTAAATTCATTATATTTGACCTCGCTTAATATATTTAAAGTATAGGAGTTGAGAATTATGGAATTTATAACAAAAACGGAAGATTTGGATTACATAAATTACAAAAAAACCGTTGACAGCTTATGTGAAGAATACAAGTTTATTAATAAAACCGTTATAGGAAGAAGTTGCTCAGGACGTGACATTGTATCCCTTAAAGTCGGCAAAGGTCACGATTATTCGCTCTTTGCGGCGTCATTTCACGGCAGTGAACACATCACTACCAATATACTCTTGTTCTTTATAGAAGAACTTTGTTATGCAATTAAAAATGATACTTCCCTTGCCGGACTTAACGTGCGAAAGGCAATGTTCGGCAGAGGAATTATATTTGTACCCTGCGTTAACCCCGACGGTTGTGAAATATCAATAAATAAAGCATCGGGTTGCGGAAGTCTTGCAAAACAAATAGGCAGACTGTGTAAAAACGATTTTGCCCATTGGAATGCAAATTTAAGGGGAGTAGATATAAACCACAATTTTTCTGCCGGTTGGGAAAATTTACGAAAACTTGAACGGGAGAGCGGTATTTACGGACCGTCACCTACAAGATTCGGCGGATTTAAAGCCGAAAGTGAGCCTGAAACCCTAGCCCTTACGGAACTTTGCAGGTCAAACAGAATACATCACGTAGTGGCCCTTCACTCACAAGGCGAAGTAATTTATTGGACCTACGGAGATAAAAAGCCTAATCGCAGCGAAAAAATGGCGGAAATAATGGCAACATCAAGCGGATATGCCCTTGACGTACCCGTAGGTCTTGCCCACGGCGGAGGCTTTAAGGATTGGTTTATAGATGAATTTGACCGTCCGGGCTTTACGGTTGAAGTAGGTAAAGGAGAAAACCCGTTACCGATAGAAAATTCTTATGATATATATAGCGGTATAAAAGAAATGCTGATGCTTTCTTCGATAATGTAGCCTTTATTCGACAAAATCCCTCAACGCTTGACAAAAAGATGATAAAATGATAAAATCAGTTTGTTAAAATAAAAAGTACCTCAACACGCAAATGCACTATTGAGGTACCATTGTTGGAGCTGAAGATGGGACTCGAACCCACGATCTGCTGATTACGAATCAGCTGCTCTACCAACTGAGCCACTTCAGCGAAGTCACTTAATGATTATATCAACAAAATACGGTTAAGTCAAGTCTTTTTAATAAGAGGAAGGGTGTTATGTCAAACGATATAAATTTAAGAATAGCCACACATCGTTCTCTTGCAGGTTATACTCAGACTGCGGCGGCACAGGAATTGGGAATAAAACGAAGTACTTATGCGAGAATGGAGAAGTACGGAAATCCCACACCCGAAATGCTCAAAAAAATCGCCGTACTTTATAATGTTTCGGTAAATAAACTGCTCTACGGTGAAACGGAAGAAGAAAAAAATCCCGTAAGTTTGGTTACTGATGCGGATAGTCTTAAAAATTCAGAGTCTTTAAGGCAAGAGCCCTTTTCTTTTGCTGACAAAGAAACCTATGTTCCCAGCCATAAAGAAATGCAAATAATAAAGATGTATCATTATATGCCCAAAGAAAAACAAAAAGAAGTAAGAGATTTAATAGAAGCATTATATAAAAAAGATAAGTAAAAAAGTGTCCGAAATTTGCTAAAATCAGCAAATTTCGGACTTTTGATTTTTATATTTTATTTACCGTTTCTAAGTTTATTTATACGGTCACGCAGATATGCTGCGTGTTCAAATTCGAGTATCTTTGCCGCCTGTTTCATCTCTTCGGTAAGTCGCTTAATCAGCGCTTCCTTTTCCGCTCTGCTCATCTTGTGTTCAGGTTTGTCAGAATCAATCTTGCTTCCTATCTCAATTATATCACGAACGTCCTTTTTAACCGTTCTTGGAATAATACCGTGCTCGTCATTATACTTTTTTTGTATGGTACGTCTACGCTCTGTTTCTCTAATTGCCCTTTCCATAGACGGCGTTACACTATCCGCATACATTATTACCTGACCGTTGGCATTTCGTGCCGCCCTACCTATTGTCTGTACAAGAGAAGTTTCGCTTCGCAAAAAGCCCTCTTTATCCGCATCGCGTATCGCAACAAGGGAAACTTCGGGTATATCAAGTCCCTCTCTTAAAAGATTAATTCCTACAAGTACATCAAACTCGCCAAGACGCAAGTCCCTTATTATTTCCATACGCTCTATCGTATCAATGTCATAATGCATATATCTGACCTTAATATCGAGGTTTTCAAGATACTCTGTAAGGTCTTCATATTCCGCCGCGGCGCTCAAAAGCTCCTCAATGTTTTCGATCCTTGTTTCCGCTTCAATTTCACCTTCCTCCTCAAGCTCTTCGCGGTAACCGGTGTCATCAAGGATGCTCTTTATAAGATCCGCAGGATGCAGATTTTTCTGCTTGTACTCTTCGATAAGGTCAACGAACTTATCTACCTTAGGATTACTCATTTCCTTACAGGCCCGATAAAACGGAATACCCTTTAT
>CALGCE010000223.1 GCA_937884625.1 uncultured Clostridia bacterium | reverse complement strand
TGAAGCAAAGGCTGTTAGAGAGATCGATGGAATGCTTACTGAAATGCGTAAAGCCTGGATGGGAGCATTTGAAGAGGCACTTGTAAGGATCAACACAAACGAAGCATACAACACCAAAGAGGGAATGGAGACTATTAATGAAGTCACCGAAGAACTTGGTGAGGGTGCTACCGTTCACGAAGACAAAAAGGGTGAGTTTGAATATGCAGAGTCAAAGGATGGAAGCACAGTGGTTTACAACCTTAAGACCATTCAGACTACCGAAGACAGACTCCGTAAATTGCTTACCGCAAAGGGAATGAGTGCAGAATCAGTAGAGAATGCTATTAAGTGATCGAGAAGGGGACGCGCTCGAAGGAAACCGGCAAGCGCGAGAAGTTGCGCGTCGGCGTGGATACGATTCCGCAGCTTCCGAAGGATACGAGAAGATGGTAATGACAATGAATGAGGAACTTACTGTCGATATCAAGACAGGCAAAACTGTCCTTCATTCACTTGTTAAGAATGGCGAATATCCTCTTAATATTGACTTCTCTACCGTATGTAAAAAGAGAGAAGCATATATGAATGTAATTGAGCATCTGATTTCGAATGGATCATTTGAGGGTGTAACCTTGAACGGTGCATCAATTGCAAGAATCAATGAGATATTAAAGGACAATGGATATGAGACCGCTTGCCTCGGATGCTTTGTAGAGTCAAGAAGACTTCAGATTCAGGAATGGGCAGAGACATTCTGCGATGAATGGAATGAAGTTGTGAAAGAATTCAAGAAGAATGCTACACCGTTTAACTTTAGAAAATCAGAGGGTAAGGCTCTTTCTGATATGACCAAAGAAGAAGTTGCAGCATTTGATATTGAGTTAAGAAATCAGAAGAGAAACAAGAAGGGTAATGTAACACTCAAACAGGGCGACTCAAT
Source organism: uncultured Clostridia bacterium (assembly GCA_937884625.1). Lineage (GTDB taxonomy): Bacteria > Bacillota > Clostridia > Oscillospirales > Acutalibacteraceae > UBA737. The sequence continues at coordinate 2,627 of CALGCE010000223.1, read as the reverse complement.
TACCAAGATGAAAGAACTTCTTACCAAAGTTCCCTCTCTTGCACATACAATTAATCCTTCAGACCTTCTTACAACAGACGGACTTGAGGCTCTTACATCATACGGTGACCTTTATAGTCTGCTTCTTGGAAGATACGGTAGTAACACTCCCAAGCCTGCTCAGAGTTTCAATCCTTACAATGGTGAGATCGCAGACCTTACAGGCAAGTATGTTGCTTCGATCTTTGGCGATGGCATTAAGGGACTTGATGCTTACCTTTCGCCTGAAATGAAGTCAACGGGAGAGGCAATAGGTTATGACGATAAATTAAACCGTGCTTTGTATAAGGCACTTCAAGCATCGGGAACACATTTGCAGAATTACGGTACGGTATTTGCAACGGTTGCCGATAAGGATAAAGATGAGGCCTTACCGCTTATTAAACGTTTTTATAATCTCGGCTTTAATATTGAAGCAACGCAAGGAACGGCTGATTTCTTAAAGCAACACGGCGTTCATACGCATGTTTTAAGTAAAATTAGCGATGATAACGATGAAATACCGAATGCTATCCGTCAGGGTCATATTGCATACGTTATAAATACGAGAGATATTGGCTCAACCGGTCAGGCAAGTGACGGCGTTAAAATACGCACACTTGCAACCGAAAACAATGTAACGATGTTTACTTCACTTGATACCGTAAAGGTACTGTTAGATGTTTTAGAGGAAACAACACTTACAATATCTACTATTGATGCATAAGGGTTAAACAAATGAAACAGGGTATATTTGAGATAGCCGAAAATACGGCACTAAGTGGACTTATTTTTAAGATGCGTCTTGTGGGAGATACAAGTGCTATTATAAGAGCAGGACAGTTTATCAATATTTTGATAGACGGCTTGTATCTTCGCAGACCTATATCTGTTTGCGATAATGACGGGAATAGCGTTACCGTTATTTATAAGGTTGTAGGAAAGGGCACAGAAGTTTTAAGCAGAATGAAGATCGGCGAAACACTTGACGTGCTTACGGGACTTGGTAACGGTTATGATACATCTTTGTCGGGAGACAGACCGCTTTTGCTTGGTGGCGGTGTCGGCGTACCGCCTTTGTATATGCTTGCAAAACAGTTAATAAACGACGGTAAGGATGTAACCGTTATTTTAGGCTTTAATACTAAACAAGAGGTATTTTACGAGGACGAGTTTAAGAAGTTGGGTGCCAAGGTTAAAGTCACTACGGCAGACGGAAGTTACGGTATAAAGGGTTTTGTAACAGACGCTGTACCTGATGATTATACCTACTTTTACACCTGCGGACCTGAGCCTATGTTAAAGGCGGCCTATAACTCTACCAATACAAGCGGACAATTTAGTTTTGAAGAAAGAATGGGTTGCGGTTTCGGTGCCTGTATGGGTTGCAGTTGCAAAACAATTACGGGATATAAGCGAATTTGCAAGGACGGTCCTGTTTTAAAAAGGGAGGAAATACTATGGGGAAATTGAGCGTAAATCTTTGCGGTATAAAACTTGATAACCCCGTTATTCCTGCTTCGGGAACTTTTGGCTTTGGATATGAATTTGCAGAAATATACGATATAAATATACTTGGCACCTTTTCTTTCAAAGGTACTACAAAAGATGCAAGATTTGGTAATCCCACACCGAGAATTGCAGAATGTACGGCAGGTATGATTAACGCCGTAGGTCTTCAAAATCCCGGTGTAGAAAGTGTTATAAACGAGGAACTTCCGAAACTTAAAAAATGCTTTAAAAAACCCGTTATGGCAAACGTAAGCGGTTTTTCGGTTGAGGACTATGCCTACACCTGCGAAAAAATTGATAAATGTGAGCAGGTAGGTTGGATAGAAGTTAATATCAGTTGTCCAAACGTTCACGGCGGAGGTATGAGTTTTGGTACAAATCCAAAGTCTGCAAGAGAAGTAGTAAGTGCGGTAAAGAAGGTTACAAAAAAACCCGTTATTATAAAACTTTCTCCTAATGTTACCGATATTGTAGAAATTGCAAAGGCTTGTGAAGATGCAGGGGCGGACGGAATAAGCCTAATAAACACCCTGCTTGGTATGAGGATAAATCTTAAAACAAAAAAGCCAATTATAGCAAATACTATGGGCGGTTTTTCAGGTCCTGCAATTTTTCCGATTGCTGTTCGAATGGTATATCAGGTTGCAAATGCCGTTAAAATTCCCGTTGTGGGAATGGGCGGTGTATCATCGGCAGAGGATGTAATAGAAATGATGCTTGCAGGTGCCACTGCGGTAGAAGTAGGTGCCGCAAACCTTGTAAATCCGTATGCTTGCAAGGATATAATAAATGATTTGCCGAAGACTATGGAAAAGTACGGTATTAATAATTTAGAAGATATAATAGGAGGAGTTAACAATGGGTAAGGATGTAATTATAGCCTGCGATTTTGCAAGCAAGGAACAAACACTTAATTTTCTTGATAAGTTTACCGATAGAAAACCGTTTGTAAAAATTGGTATGGAACTTTTTTATGCAGAGGGTCCGTCTATTGTCCGTGAGATAAAGAGCAGGGGACACAAGATTTTCCTTGACCTCAAGCTCCACGATATCCCTAACACAGTAAAGAAGGCAATGTCCGTTCTTTCAAATCTTGA
>CALGCE010000222.1 GCA_937884625.1 uncultured Clostridia bacterium | reverse complement strand
CTTCATCGGTAGCATCTTCCTTGGCAAGTCGCATATTTTCGGCGACCGTCCCCGCCATAATGGAGTTGCCCTGCGGTACATAGGAAAACATACATCTTAAATCGGCATTCATATTGACTTGTGTCCCTGCACTGTTTTGGAGTGTCACTTCCCCGTCGGACGGGTGAATAAGTCCCAAAAGCAGTCGCAACATTGTAGTCTTGCCCTCGCCCGACGGACCAAGCACCGCCACTATCTCTCCCGGTCGTGCTATAAAAGAACCATGCTCATATACACTTTTGTTTTCGGTATAGGCAAAGGTAACATCTTTCATTTGCACCGTCAGTCCGTCCTCTGCATTTTCGAGCAGACCTACCGACTGTGCATTATGCCTTTCTTTTGGCAAATCAACAAGTTCTCTTATACGGTGTGCCGAAATGGCAGACGACACCATACCCGGCACCGTACCCACAAGCGAATTAAAACGGCTTGTAAGTGAGCCACGTTGCTGTAAAAAGAAGGTCATATCTCCGAATTGTATCTGACCTGTCCACAACCGCCACAGACAGTAGCCGAAAGCGACCATAGACACCGCCGTCTGTACCAATGATACGCCGATGTTAGCCTTAATTTCAAATTTATTGTAATCAAGGTTATATTCCTTATATTTACCCTGCCACCATTTGAGTTTTTTCTCAGTTGCACCTGCCACACCGAAAGATTTTATCATATCAATATTATAAAATGTGTCTACCTCAAATGACATCATTTGTGAGTTCATTTCAAGCACCCGTTTTTTGTATTCCCTCATTTTCCGCATAATAAAACGGGACATAACAAGCAAAAACGGTGCACTTCCAAGTGCTATCCACGCCATATTCGGGTCGGTCCTAAACAGCAAAACAAAGGTTGCAACAAAGGTGTAAATCGAAATAATAAGATTTGGAATCCAACCGATGGCGTTACCTGCCACCGTTGCCGTATCGTTGCCGAAACGGTTTAAAAGGTCACCGTTTTGGTAACGGTTTAACTCTTTCCATTCGGCATCCATAATTTTTGAAAAGATTGTTGATTGAATATCATTATTGACATAAATGGATATTTTAAGCCTGACACGACTGAGTACACTTCCCACAACCAACGAAAACACAGTTGAAAAAACAGTGGCAACTATCAATACCCACAGATGCTCTGTCTGCTTTTCAACAATAATGTTAATAAGAATTCTGCTTACCCATGCGGCACCCAACGACAGCGTCGAGCCGACAATACCAAGCAGGGTATAAAATACAACTACCCATTTATATTTTCGGGAGAAAGAAAAAATCCATTTCCAATCGTCAAAAAAGTCGTGGAATGTACCGTCATACCACTTATCGAGCAACACCTGTAACGATTGCATTTTAAACAACTTATTAATTCCCGTGTAGCCGTTACTCTTTTGCCCCTCCATGCCATCTTTCCTCCATTACAGATTATATAAAATATATAATTATTGTACCATACTGCAAACTTACTTTCAATAAAAAAAGCGGAAACGGACAATGCCTATTTTGGCAACGCCATTTCCGCTAAAATATAAAATAAAAATTCAAATTGATAGAAAAAAAATGAATTTTGATAATGCATTCGATTATAACGTAAAATATGCC
>CALGCE010000221.1 GCA_937884625.1 uncultured Clostridia bacterium | reverse complement strand
TTCTAATGCTTTTTCAAAATCCATGTTAAGTACTAAGTCATTTTTTTCATTTAACATTTCTAAATTGCTTTTTATTGTTTTATATGCCATATATTCAGATAATTCATCGTCCGCATCGTTTGGTACTATTATAAGCGGTTTTGAGTAGTTATTCCCTGTAACCGTAAGACTGTCAAATTTACTTAGTGTATCGTTTTCAAAATAACCGTCGGCACCGTCAAACTTTGCAAATGCGGGAATGTTGGCGGAAGATGCAAAATATAAGTCGTCAAACTGCATATTATTTTTAAGACTGCAATCGACAAGATATATTTTATCACTGCCAGACAGTTTCAAATAACAACCGTTACCGTCGGGAGATTCATCGCCAAAAATCAATGACAATACGTTATTATCAGTTTTGGTAATCTCGGCGGTTATTTGTGCTTTATTAAATCCGCAGTCATCATCGCTTTTTTCGGTTATCTCACGGGAAGCGGTAATGCTGACAACACTGCTTATAAGAGAAGATGTCTTTGATGTATCAATAAGGTCTTTTTTTATTCCGTCAACATACCAGAGTTTATCTTCTTCATTTTCTTCGCCGTAAATTTTATAGGTTCCGTTTGGATTTTTAATGGTTAATACAGATACGTCTTTTGTGTCAATATTTAAAACTTTTATCTCGTCTAAATCGGTTGACGTGGTTTCTTCCTGCTTTTTGGGAATAAGTTTTACAACCGCAAACGTTCCGCCTACAAGTACTGCAACGCATAAAATACCTGCTATTATTTTAGGAAGAAGTTTTTTCTTGACCCTAATTTTTGATTCGGTATGCTCGGCAGGTGCGGAAAAAACGGTAGACTCCTGTCCCTCAACTTCTGTATTTTCATTTTCAAAGAAATCGCTCATATTATGCATTCCTTCTCTTGACAAAGATATAAACACCTGCTATAAGTACCGCAAGCGGCAAAACTATCATAAACAATAAGCGTATTACCAAGACAGATGACTGTGTTACGGAATCCGAAAAACTTTCGTTTGATATGCTTTTCGTCACAAAAGAGATGCCCGACTTTTCCGCACCGCAAGCCCTCTCGGTTGCCGCAAAAGTAAGGTCTTTATTAGCGACCGATGCCGACTCGTTATACTGTGAATCCAAAAAGTCCACACTGCTAAATACAGTTATATAACTTGCTATTTCTTTATTGTCACTGTCATAGGCACTTTTAGCAGACTGTATCGCAGTAGCATAACTCTTACCCTCGTAATTATCGGCACCTGTAAAATCCGCTCCTGAACCCTTTGGTGCTGAAATAGTACTCTCAGGTGTGCTCATAAGTTCGGTAACAGTGTATTCGCTCTTTTCATTACCCGACGAACTTATCGGCACGTTATAACCGGTAATACAAATATTCATTCCGCTTGTTATATCATCTTTTTCGGTATTGTATGAACCTAATGTTGTCGGGTCATCAGGCATATAGTTGCTCGAATCGGTTTCAAATAAAACTCCGTCCTCTACCTCTATATCCCACTCGCTTAAAAAGTCGTAGAAATTTGTAAGATACGGTGCATTAACGTCGGTAAATACTATAAGCCCTTTATTAAGTTTTGAGTTGTTATCCAAAAATTCTTGAATTGCATTAATTTCGCTACCTAAAAAGTCGGTATCAGGTGCAGGAATTACCACCGCATCGTATTTATCGGGTACCGAATTAATTATACTGTCGGAAATTACGTCTATCTCGTAATTATTTGATTCTAACATCGCTTTATAAGAAGCCGTACCGTCTTTTGATGTGTGTCCGGTAAGGAATGCTACCTTTTTAATTTTATCGCTTGTAACGTACGCTATGGCACTTGTAAGGACATTTTCAATATTATTACCGTCAACCGTAGAAGTTACGTAACCCATAGATGCGTATGTCTGGTCCTCGTAAAGCGAATATATATCGGTATAGCCTATTTTTTTATGACGCTCTGTACCGTTCTTTGAAGACGATACTATAATATCTCCGTAGGTTAAGTTGTCACTTGAATATTGCGATGTGACCTTTGTAAATTCACTTGACTGTGTGTCCACAAATTTAACGTCGATTTTTTTATTGTAAGCAGAATACTTATTTACAAGTTTAAGTGTCTGCTCATAATACTTTGAGGCATCCTCGGTTACTCCGTACTGCTGTGCATAATAACTCATATAACTCGGATAATTGTCCTCACTTGCACAGAAAATTATCGAAACATCGTCTTTGATACCTATTATAAAATCTTTATTTTCTTCCGACACAGAATTTTGCTTTTCGGCAGAAAAATCATACTCTAAAACAAATCTTTCGGACAAAGCACCTACCAAAACATTGAAAATTATTACTCCCGCAATTACTATTGCCGTAATTGCCACCGAGTAACTTCCCTTTTTAAGAAGTGCCTGATTTTTTATCTTTTTAGTGCTATTACTCTTTAATTTCTTAAAATCAAAAAGTTTCTTTTTTGGCTTAACCTTTTGCTCTTCGTTGTTCTCAAAATCGGTATTAAAATTCTTGTTTTCTTCCATTTTCATAAACCTCCTTTAAGACCATCTTCTCTTTTCGAGCGAACGGACGCTCAAAAAGATAAACACTGCTATAATACTTGCAAAATAAACTATATCAACAATTTTAAAAACACTGTCACCAAAATTTTCGGCAACCGTAATAAATGCGGCTTTTTCTATTATTTTTGAAAGCCACTGTGCATTAATCATACCTGCAAAGTTAGACATATAAATAACTAAAATATTAATAACGAGCGTAAGTATAGCGGAAACTACTGGACTTTCAGAAAGGCTTGAAATAAACATACCAATAGCAATAAGTGCACCGCCCAACAGTAATATACCAAGCAAAGCATATATAAAGGATAATACGTTTACACTCACTTTTGTTGCTACTATTATTTCAAAAATGACGGTGGGCAAAAATCCCATTGCAAAAACCGAAAGTGCGGCAAAAAACTTACCGAGTACGATTGAGGTAAGTTTTACGGGAGCAGTAATCAGTGCTTGGTCTACCTTTTGTCTGCGGTCTTCGCTCATAAGTCGCATTGTAAGAACGGGCAGAGTAAATACAATAACAATTGACATAGCCATAATTGCTATCTCAACCTGCGGTGCACCGCCACTGTACATCATCGAAAAATACCAACCCAAGAAAAAATAAAATGCCGCCAAAACTATATATCCTATCGGCGTTGTAAAGTACGCCTTGAATTCTCTTTTAAATATGGCACTCATTGTTCTGCCTCCTCTTCGGTTTTAGTTGTTTGAGTTTCTGTGGTTTCTTCTGATTGTTCGGTACCCTCACCGTTACCGAGCAATTTTTTAAGTTCCTCGTCATCCGCCTCGGTAAGACGTAAAAATACCTGTTCAAGAGATAGAGCGTTGTCTTTAAGCGAAAGTAAAGTCTTCCCTCTTGCAACTACTCTTTCAAATACCGCAGACCTTACATCCTTACCGTCATCAGGTTCTATGACGAAATCAAATGCACCCTTCTCCGCTCTGCCCAAAGACGAAACAGATTTAACGCCCTCTACGGTTTTCAGTGCTTCAAGCATACTTTCTTCGTCACATACTATCCTTGCAACTACCGAGTGTTCATTTGACAGTTTATTTGAAAGATTTTCGGCAGTATCATCGGCAATAATTTTACCTTTGTTTATTATTATTACCCTCTTACATACCGCCTGTATTTCCGACAGAATATGTGAAGATAAAATTATGGTATGATTTTTACCTAGTCTTGCAATCAGGTTTCTTATTTCAATAATCTGTTTAGGGTCAAGACCTACGGTAGGCTCGTCAAGGATTAGTACATCGGGATTGCCTACAAGGGCTTGTGCAAAGCCTACTCTCTGACGGTATCCTTTTGACAGATTTTTTATAAGTCTGTTTTGCACATTCTCTATTTTAACAAGTTTAATAATCTCGTCTATATGAGCCTTTTTAGGGAATTTAACCTTTTTAAGGTCATATATGAAATTAAGATACTCTCTTACCTTCATATCAATGTACAAAGGCGGAATTTCAGGCAGATTCTGCCGCTGCACGGCATACCAGAATTGTCAAATTGCGTAAAAATTCTGCACATTTTTGCATTTTCGTTCATGCACTGGTTTAATTTTTCAAGGGTTTTTATGCCGCTTCTGTTTTCTGCGCTTTCAAAATCAGCTGAAAAATTGAGTTTTCCACAATTTTCCTCAAAAAATTCAGTTTTTTCAACAAGTTTTCCACATTCGTCTTCATTTTGAAGAATTTTACCGCGCAAAAAAGCTATGTAGCGTTTTTTTATCGTGCCGTTCATGAACTGCATTGACAGATTGCGGTGGCTTTCTTCGGTAAGCGCCAGAACCAGAATGCCGGAAGTATCCATGTCCAGCCGGTGAACGGAAGGCTGTTCTATGCAGTCCGGAAAAAGCTGCTTCAGGCGGCTTGTTGCGCTGTCGGTTTTGTCGTCGCCGCGCCCGGGAATTGATAAAAGCCCCGACGGCTTGTTTATGACCACAATTTCTTCGTCCTGATAAAGTATTTGCAGGCCCAAAATGTGGGGCAATATAAGCGCGCATTTTTCGTCGCATGGCGGATAGAACTGCTTGTGTTTTTTTAAGCCGGATTTTGGTTCTGCGCCGTAGAAAAATTCCGCCATGCTTATTGGAACAAGACTGTTTTTGTATGCATGATTCAGCAGTTTGGGCGCACAGCACTCGCCCCACCCTGTCGGCGGCTGGTCATTTTCAAAAATATCGCAGAAATTTAATGTTTCGCCGCTGGCGCAGTGAATTTTATAAAGCCCGAAAATCTCTTTCATCGATTGTTTGGAACGGTTTTTGCGTTCAATTTGCAGCTGTGATTTTTGGATGCGGAGATTCTTTAAGTTTTCGTTTAGTGCCGGAATGTTTTCGTCATTTTTTTCAGAACCGGCGGCGGAGTTTTTCAGGAATTTTTCAATTCCTGCTATTTTTTCACCGGTTTCTTCAATTTGTGCGGTTAACTGGTGAATTTTTTTATCAGAATCTTGGGTAATTTTATCAAATTCGTCTGTGTCTAAAAGCGGCGGCACCCAGCCTGCAACGTGCCAGTGGCTGTTAAACTGCCCGGAAAATGCCTTTAATATAACGTTTTTTCCTTCTGCCGAAAACTTTTTGTTTACGTCGGCACAAACCAGAACCCCGAACATTTGCCCTGCTGCCGGGCGGCTGGGTTTTTGGGCATAAAGCCAGTCTGTAGAAAAATCAGGATTTGCCGCACTTTCTTTGGTTTCGTAATCAAGGCGGCGGCAGGCATCTAATTTTTCCATAAGGGCAAGGCAATACTGCTTTGCAAGGGTCTGGTCAAAGGGCGGAAACATTAAAAAAGACCCAAAACAATCTGCATTAAAATGCTGACGGCTGTAATGACA
>CALGCE010000220.1 GCA_937884625.1 uncultured Clostridia bacterium | reverse complement strand
TGTAACGAATACTCTAATGCGTGCAAGTCTTTAATAAATTGATTATATGTGTTTCTGCATAGTTCATAATACCAATCATCGCCACATTTCAACACATCATCAACCGCATTTTCAATCAAATCAAATATTGTTTTGTGTAACCCTTTTGTTTTGATATTATTCCACATATCCACATACGATATGTTGCCACTCTTCATTACTTTGTCTTTCTTAACATGAAAAGTGGCAAAAAGTCGGATTCGTGATCTACTCTCTTTATTCCTCTTCATAACATCTCCTATAACAAGCACACATCATTATAATACTGCTCCATTCTTTCTGACTCAAGACCACAATATCTAAGAGTGATTTTTGGTGAAGAATGATTGAACATTTCCTGCAACTGACATAAGAAAATTGCATCGTCCTGATGTGCCTTTAACTGCCAATAGCCAAAAGTCTTTCTCATTGAATGAGTACCGACATTATAAGTAATACCAACTGCAATCGAAGCATTTTTAAGAATAAGACCAGCCGGACGAACTTCAATATGGCTATTACCCTTACGACTTGCAAATACATACTCGTTATCTTCTGGGATTTTGCCATTTGCTGTAAATCTTGCATAATAATCTACAATCGCTTTTTTGCAAGACTCATTAAAGTAGAAAGTTCTCCACTTATCTGTCTTTTCTTCTTTCACTTCTTTTTCGCTGACACCTAACATTGTGGCAAGTTCACTTACCGTATATCTCGCATTTTTACTTAAAAGTTTTAATATCTTGCTTTTCATAATGAAGTTCCTCCCATTATAATTTTCGCCCTGATGCACTAATCAAGGCGAACTGATACCATAAGGTGATTATTTTTTAAGTGCTATTGCCTGTTTAACCTTATCAGCAATATTAACAGCACGAAGTCCAAACTCATCAAGCAATTTCGGTGCAGGTCCCGAATGACCAAATACGTCATAAACGCCTAGTTTTACAACGGGCACGGGATAATTTTCGCAGACTACCTCGCTTACTGCACTTCCAAGTCCGCCTACTACGGAATGTTCCTCGGCAGTAACGATAGCACCCGTCTCCTTTGCCGCCTTTAATATAATATCTTTGTCAATAGGCTTTATCGTAGCCATATTGATTATTCTTGCGTTAATTCCCTGTTCTTTTAAAATTTCGTGTGCCTGTAAAGCCTCGTTTACCATAAGTCCCGTAGCAATTACGGTTACGTCATTGCCGTCTTTAAGTTGAACGCCTTTACCTACTTCAAACTTATAGTCATCACCGAATATAACCGGAACGGCAAGTCTTCCAAAACGCATATAAACGGGACCGTCTATATTAAGTGCCGCATAAACCGCCTGCTTGGCTTCGGTATCGTCCGCAGGACTGATAATCGTCATTCCCGGTATTGTACGCATAAGTGCTATATCTTCACAGCACTGATGTGTAGCACCGTCTTCGCCAACCGAAATACCTGCGTGGGTAGCACCTATAATTACATTAAGATGCGGATAGCCTATTGAGTTTCTCACCTGTTCAAAGGCTCTGCCTGCCGCAAACATAGCAAACGAACTTACGAATATTTTTTTCCCCGTTGATGCTATCCCTGCCGCTATTCCCATCATATTTTGCTCTGCTATACCGCAGTCATAAAATCTGTCGGGAAAAGCCTTTTTAAACCTACCTGTTTGTGTTGCGGCGGCAAGGTCTGCATCCATAACCAAAAAATCATTTCTTACTTTTCCGAGTTCAACAAGAGCCTCTCCGTAACTTACTCTCGTTGCAATAGTTTTTACTTCTGACATCTTAAACTCCAAAAAATACGGACTTATTTAAAGTCCGAGTGCTTTAAATTGGATATAGAATAACAAACTTACTGAAAATATTATGAATAAAATCGCCCATAAATATCTTTTTGGGGGTATTGTTTTCTCTCCTTTTCTAGGTCTTAGAATTAAAGCAATAATAATCGCAACAGATAAGAATGATACCATGAGAATATTTAGCCAAATGAATATTTCTACATCTTTTCCAAATTCTACAAATAAACCTGCCTCACATAATATGATAAAAAATATTGTTTCTACTAAAGTTTTATATTTTTTCATACTACCTCATAAATAACTAAACTTTATTTCGACGAAAAATATTATAGCAAAAAATATTATTAATCCTATAAGTATTAATAATTTATTTTTAAGGCAAACATCAAAAAGGACAGGTGTTTTTAAAGGTTAATGTACAAAACTATGATACGCTTATAAATACGCATGTTTATTTGTCTATTAAACACAATATTCCTCTAAATGTTATATGTAAAAACATAGGATATACTTGCTTTGATGACTTCATAAACAGATTCGATTTCGCACTATCGCACGATTATACTCATAAAATCGATATTCTTGACGGTATATGAATTATTTCCTGTAAAAAAATGTGATTTTACTCCAAACTTTCCTGTAAAAAAGTGTAAAAACTTATTGATTTTTCCTGTAAAAAAGTGTAAAATTAAAACAAAAGAGGTGTTATCATGCAAAGAACAGCCATTGAAAAACTAAAAAAGTGGAAAGATAGAAAAGGTCATAAACCGCTAATTATTGAAGGTGCAAGGCAGGTTGGCAAAACCTGGCTTATGAAAGAATTTGGCAAAGAGGCATACAAAAATACTGTATACATAAACTTTGACTCAGACAGAATGCTTTCTGAACTATTCTCAGCAGATTTAAATCCAAAAAGACTGATACTTG
>CALGCE010000219.1 GCA_937884625.1 uncultured Clostridia bacterium | reverse complement strand
TTTCAGTAAAACCTTTGAGAGCGGTATTGACTGTGACGGGGGTACACTGCTTTGCAGGACGAAATGCGAATACATAAATTGCAGGGCGGTAACGAGCAGAAAAATTGATATACACGGTGCGGCAGGTATATATGTAAAACTTGTAAAGCGTAAATGCACAGAAGTAATATCAGACGTTGACGATACCAACATAGAACTTCGCAGAGGCAGTGCACCTGCAACTTCGCCGATGGGGAATGCGGAGAAATATCTTGTTATAGAGGAAGAAATAGAAACGGGGCAGGGTCAACCGCCGATACGTTCCCTTATAAGGTACGATGCCTGCGTTGCGGTTAAGGAAAACAAACTTCTTGCAGGTAAGGGTATGGTAAAGGGCGAAATGATAATAACGCTTTTGTACTGTCCTGAGGAGGGCGGTGTTCAAACGGTAAGAAGCAACATACCATTTACACAACTTTTGGAGATTGAGGGTGTAACCGAGCAGTGCGAATGCAACGCAACGGCAGAAATAGCATATATTGATTTAAAACCACGAATAGGTGCATCGGGCGAGGCAAAGAGTTTTCAACTTAATGCAAAACTCCTTATTTGTTGCGAGAGTTACTGCAATAACGACGTAGACGTAATACTTGATGCGTATTCGAGAAAGTATGAGGCGGATATTACAAAGAGCGAAGTATGCTTTAATAAGATATGCAACAACGTAACCGAAACGTTTAACTGTAAGAAAAATCTTGAATTTCCCGACGGTGCACTGTCAAACGTTGCGGATATGTGGTGTGAAGTAAAAACCGACAGTGCGAAAATCGAGGACGGTAATTTAGTTATAAACGGTACCGTAATAGCGGATATTGTAGCATTTGATAATAATGAGGAGCCGTCGTTTTACGAAAAGCCCATTGAGTTTGAGTACAGGTGCAGTTTAGGCAAAACGAGCGAGAATATGAGGTGCGAACCGAAGATAGAGCCTGTATCGGTAAACTATACAATAACGGGCTCGGGGAATATGGAACTGCGGATAGATTTAAGCATTAATGCGGCGGTGTACGAGTGCAATAACGTGCCTTTAATCGTTGATGTCAATATAGATGAGAAACGTCAGATAGAAAGAAAAGACAGGGGTGCGATGACTATCTATTTTGCATCTACGGGAGAAAGCGTTTGGGATATAGCAAGGCGTTACAGTGCAAGCGTCCAAGAAATAAAACAGATAAATGATATAACCGAAGAAGACCTCCAAAACGATAAAATGATACTTGTACCGATGAATTGATAAAAAACTACCCAAAATTATCACAAAAATAAAAAAAGCCCGTATTATGTAATGAAGATAATCTTCACTAAATTTAATAGGAGGCTTTTTAAATGGCAGATAATGACATCAGAAGCGATTGTCAACCGACAACTGCCGGCTTTCGGGAAGCAGTTTGCATAGACGCAGGCAGGGTTTATGATTCTTGCTGCGACCGTGACTGCTTGGAAGATTTACGTTGCTTCTTTTCGCCCGAAGCACAGACTTTGGTGGAACAGGCAATCAGCGTAAGGTTAAAGTCGGCTGAAGTACTTAACGTTTTCATTAACGTAGAACCGGTTAATTTCAACAAGGGATTTTATTCCTGCGATTTGACATTCTTCTTTATTCTTGAATTTGACCTGTTTACATCACCCAACACCTGTCCTACACAGATAACCGGTATTACCGCATTTAACAAGAGGGTAATTCTGTACGGCAGTGACGGTAATGTAAAGATATTCTCAAGCATTTACAGAGATGACGATGAGAATTGCGAAACAAGGGTAAGAAGTACGTCAAATATGCCCAAATGCGTAGTTCAGTGCGTTGACCCCGTTGCACTTTCCGCAAGACTCGGACACATTCACGACTGTTACGAGAGTGTAACATATATACCGCAGGCGGTAAGCGATGCGGTAGGCGGAACGCTTGTAACACAACTTCCGGCAGGCTCAATTGCAGTATACGCAACAATCGGACTTTTCACCATAGTACAACTTACAAGAAACGTCCAAATGCTTATACCCGTATATGACTTCTGTATACCTGAAAAGCATTGTGAAGACACCGCAGATCAACCCTGCGATGCTTTCCGCAGAATTAAGTTCCCAACAGACGATTTCTTCCCACCAAAGCCGTTTAAATCCGACGGTGAGTGCGGTTGCCAGTAAATCTATAATAAAATCGTCCCGAATTTTCGGGACGATTTTATTAAAAGTTTGATGGGATTTCAAGGCAACTGCATTTTTTAAAAAACTCTTTAATAGCACGAATATCCTGCTTTATTCCGTCTTTAATATTGCTTTCAATATTAAACGGCATAACGGGGTCGTGAACGCTAAGTCGCAGTAAAAACCAGCCGTTTTTAGTTGATACACGAAGTCCCTCACGGTTGTCGGGTGCTATTACATAATCGGTGTTTTGCGTTACAAAATCTTCGAGTTCTTTTATTACCTTTTCGCCGTAACTGCGAAAGTCCTTACAGGTAATATTAAATCGGTATTCTTCTGCTTCAACAGGCATTTTTAAAGGCTTTAAAATCTCGTCTGTTTTAACTCCTTTTGCAACCTCTATTACGATTTTAGTGACCAAATATGCACCGTCATCAAGAAAATAGTTTTCTCTGAGTGCTGCGTGTCCCGAAGTTTCAATCGCAAGAGGGCAGTTTATGCCGTTATTACAAAGTTCTACCGCTTTGTCTATAACGTTTTTATAACCTCTTTTGTATCTGTAATGCACACCTTTAAGGGTGTTTTCAATGTATTCTTTAAGTCCGTCGGAGGTTACAGAGTCGGTAACTACCGTACCGCCGTCATTCCCTTCAAGTGCGATTTTTGATGCCAATGCTATAAGACGGTTGCGGTTTATCTCTCTGCCGTCGGGTCCTACGCACCCTGCCCTGTCAACGTCGGTATCAAATATAATTCCAAGGTCTGCTTTGTGCTTTACTACCGCACTGCAAATACTTTCCATAGCCTCTTTGTTTTCGGGGTTGGGTATGTGATTCGGGAACATTCCGTCAGGCTCTAAAAACTGACTTCCCGTAATGTCCGCACCAAGTTTCTCTAAAACTTCGGTTGCGTAAAATCCGCCTGCTCCGTTACCTGCATCTACTATAATGTGGTACCCTTTAAGCGGTTTATCGCCGCTACCCACACCGCAAATAATCATATTTCTCAAACGCTTTGCATAGTCTGACATATAGTCGATTTTTTGGGCGGTGCCTTTTTTGTCGCAAATGATTTCCTGCCCTTTTGACGCAATATCAAGGATTTCCGATATATCCGAGCCTTCAAGTCCGCCTGACGGGATAAAAAATTTAAGACCGTTTCTATCAAACGGATGGTGACTTGCAGTAACCTGTATGGCGGCGTCGGTTTTTAAATCAACGGTGGTCATAAACATTGCAGGGGTAGAGGCAAGACCACAGTCCAAAACGCAAATACCTGCATTTATAAGTGCTTTCTTTACATTTTCACAAATTCTGTCCGCTGTAATCCTTGAATCGTGACCTATTGCAAATTTAAGTTCTGTACAGTCTTTGTCAAATTTATTTGTATACCAAACTGCAAAAGCACAGGTAATTTCATATACTGCGGTATCGGTTAATTCTACTTCTTTTCCGCCAAGATTTGACGCATATCCCCTTATATCCGTTCCGCTTTTTAAAAATCTATAATCCATTTATAAAACTCCTTAAATTTGGTATTTTTAGGTTTAATATACTTATTTATCCTGTTGAATTGAAAACACCAAAGTGTTATTCTTAATATATCGGAGGGTTGCCGTAATGACAATTGATAATATTAATGAAAACCGTATAAAAATAGACCTTACCGACGATGAGATTTATTTGCTTTTCGGCGGATATGAAAAGATTGATTATTCAAACGAGCAATCAAAGCATACACTTAATCTGCTTTTTAAAAAAGCGGTGCCAAACGGAGAATTTCCGCTTGACTGCGAGAAACTTTTAATAGAGGTAAAACCTGCAAACGGTGGTTGTTCTATTTTTATAACTAAAATGTATAACGATACTCCAAGACGGTATAAGCGTGTAAACAAAAAACATACATATTTATTAAATTTCAGTGACAGTGAAAATATGATTAGGGGTATTTGCGAACTAAACCGCAACAACTCTTTCGATGACACAAAAAGCAAACTCTATAAATTCGAAGATAATTATTGCGTCATTATTTACTGTGATAAAAATATTGACGAAATATTAACCCATATAAAAGAATACGGTTGTGAGATATACAAATCTTCGGTTACCGTTGCAAAGGTAACCGAATACGGAAAATCAATATGTAACGGTTTTGCAATAAGGGAACTTTCAAACGCATTTAAAGGCATTTAAGAGAGTTTACGTTCTTTGCCATATCGCCTGAAAAAACATAACTTCCCGCAACAAGTACGTTGGCACCTGCTCTTACTGCAAGGGGGGCTGTATCTTTGTTTATACCGCCGTCAACCTCAATGTCAATTTTAAGATTTCGGCGTTCACACTCTTCTTTAAGTGCAGTTAATTTTTCGAGTGCCATAGGCATAAATTTTTGTCCGCCAAAACCGGGTTCTACCGACATAACAAGCACCATATCGCATAAGTCAAGCAAACCGAATACGTCCTGTGCTTTTGTGCAGGGCTTTATTGTTATACAGGATTTACAACCAAGTTCACGTATTTTTTTAAGCGTAGCCTCGTTGTCACTTCCTGCCTCAAAGTGAAAACCCAAAATATCCGCATACTTTGCAAACTGCTCAATGTATCTGTGAGGACGGTCAATCATAAGATGTACGTCTAACGGTATAGAGGTATTTTCCTTTATGGCTTTAATAACGGGAATACCAAAAGAAATATTAGGGACGAATATGCCGTCCATAACGTCAAGGTGGAGCATATCCACACCCGACTTTTCAAGTTTTTCAATATCCTTTTTTAAATTAAAAAAATCCGCAGACAAAACCGACGGTGAAACCTTTACCATTTTGACCCCTCCAACCATTTAATTTTAAACGCAAATGCAACTTTTGTCAACAAATAAAGTTATTAAAAAAATGTTTACAAATTCGTTAGCAAAATATGGTATAATTAAATAAAAAAAGAGGAGATGACTATGAAAAATTCATATTCGCAGATTACGCCGTACATAAATTCTCTTGCAGAAATATCGGTCAAAAACAATACCATAAAACCCGAAATGTATATTGAACATTCGGTAAAGAGAGGACTCAGGGATTTAGACGGTAAGGGTGTAGTGACCGGTCTTACCGAAATATCGTCGGTCATTGCAAAAAAGACGCTCGAAGACGGTACGCAGGTACCCTGTGACGGGGAACTGAGATACCGAGGAATTAATATTAAAGACCTTGTAAACGGTTTTTATAACGATAACAGATACGGCTTTGAAGAGACGGTTTATTTACTGCTGTTTTCAGAGTTGCCGACGGCAGGGCAGTTAGATGATTTTAAAAATGCGTTATCCGATTACAGAAGTCTGCCCACGTCGTTCGTAAGGGATATGATACTCAAAGCACCGGGTAAAGATATGATGAATATACTGTCAAGAAGTGTTTTGGCGTTATACGCTTATGATGACAATCCCGATGATATTTCAATAGCAAACGTATTAAGGCAGAGTCTGTTTTTAATATCGGTATTTCCTCTGCTTTCGGTTTACGGGTATCAGTCTTACGAGCATTACCACAATAATAAAGACTTGTTTATCCGTCTTCCCGACAAGAAGTTATCCACCGCCGAAAATATACTTCATATTTTAAGGGGCGACGGCAAATATACAGAATTAGAAGCAAGAATACTTGACCTTGCATTGGTTTTGCACGCAGAGCACGGCGGAGGTAACAATTCTACCTTTACTACCCATGTGGTAACGTCGTCGGGAACCGATACATATTCTTCGGTTGCGGCGGCATTGGGCTCACTTAAAGGTCCCCGTCACGGCGGTGCAAATATAAAGGTAGTCAAGATGTTTGACGATATGAAAAACACCGTAAATACCAAAAACACCGATGAAATTAAGGATTATCTTGTAAAACTTCTTAACCGTCAGGCGTTTGACAAATCGGGACTTATTTACGGTATGGGACACGCAGTTTATTCTAAATCCGACCCAAGAGCGGAAATACTTATGCAGTTTGCAAAAAAACTTTCTGCGGAAAAACATCAGGAGGAAGAATACCAACTTTATGAAACGGTTGCAAATTTGGCACCCGAAGTTATTGCGAAAGAACGCAAAATTTACAAGGGTGTCAGTGCAAATGTGGACTTTTATTCGGGACTTATTTATAAAATGTTGGGACTGCCCTATGAACTGTATACACCGATTTTTGCCATATCCCGTATAGCAGGTTGGAGTGCTCACAGAATTGAAGAAATACAGTGTGCAGGTAAAATTATAAGACCTGCCTATATAAGTGTAAAGCAACCCCGAAGTTATATAAATTTAAACGACAGATAAAAATCAGCCGAAAAGGAATCACAATTCCTTTTCGGCTGTACTATTATATGCGTTTCTTTTCTATGCAAACTATTGAATCTGACGATACAAGCACGGTTTCATCGCCTATTACCACTATATCTTTCCAAGGTATTACGGTGTCGGGTTCCCTGCCCAAAAGACCGAAAAACCGCAGTCTGCCGTAGATTATTATTGCCGTCAGTATTCCGCTTTCGGTGTCAAGTTCAACATCGGACACATAGCCTAATACACAACCGTCCTTTATGCAGACGACCTGTTTATTACGCAAATCATCTATTCTGCAATTCATATATAGTCACCTCGGTAAATATATATGAATTATTCGTCGGTATCTATGCCGTCAGTTTCACTTTCGTCTTCATTTTCAATTTCAATACCTAAGTTCCTACGCAACTCAATGTCCTCATCGGGGTGTTCTTCATAGTACGGGTCTATTATATACTTCTTTATAGACGGGAACGTACAAAACTGTATAAGTAAAAACCTGAAAGCAGGCAGGGTGCAGAGTATTATCATTAATTCTATCGTAAGTACTAAATAATTGGGTATCAGCAGGAATATTGCTATATAAACGGCATAAACCAAAAGCAAAATAATACCGCAAAGAAGATTTTTCTTCATATTGATAAAAACAAACTTAAAACTGTTGCGGTATATCTGTTTTAAAGATAACTTAAAGGTTATAATCATAGTCCAGATATAAAAATTCATTACAAGAAAAATGAAGGCAATACAAAGCAATACGCCAAGACCGACAGTGTTAAGTATACCGTTTGAATTATGATAGTAAAAAGAAATAGAAAAAATAAGGAATACCGTAATAATTACATTAATGATACCTGCTATAAGTGACTGTTTCCAATTTTTCTTTACCGTTTCAAAAAAATCACTTAAACCAAATGAGTGCTTGTCCCTTGCAATATTTCTTGTAACATTGGTAAGTCCTGCGTTTGCAAGACCGTTTGTAATAATCGGTATACTCATTACAAAGTAAACTAAATTAATGGTAATAAATTTCCAGAAGTTTCTGAAAAAAGTTTCAAAAAATACTATGAAGGTCTTTTTTTTAGGGGCGTCTTTGCTTATGCCCGGACCTTCCTTTTCGTAATTGAAAAGACCAAAAAAACCAGCCATAATTCACCTAATCCTTTTTCTTTTTATAAACAAACTTTTCGCTAAGCGAGATATCTTTGTATCCTAGCAGATAAGCCACGAATGCAACCAGCGGAATAACAAATAACAACAAAAACATAATCAGATACTTTGAAAAGGAGATTTCGCCTACCGTAGGGGAGTTTTTAAGTATAATATCAATAAAAGAATAGTTATAACAGTTAATAAATTTATATATTGCAGTGGAAATCTCTGACGAGTTAAGCGTACCTATAACAAATGCGATAAAAATTATAAATGACGGAACAGTTGCAATAAGACCTATTTTAAGTCCCTTAAAAATATCTTCGTTTTTATGTTTGAATTTTACAAGATTACTGTCCTTACAACCGAGTTCCCACAACGGCGAATATACAAACACCACCGTAAGCAACGTACAAAATATTTGTGTAGTCAAAAGAAACACTATATTGCCCTTTTTTGTCATTTGGCTTATCTTATTAGTCTTTATTTCAAATCCCTGTTGCTCATACGCTTCTTTCTTTGTGTCCTTACCGTCTTTATAATAGTAGGTATATAATTCTTTGCTTTCTTTATTGCTTTCGTTATATCCTATGGCGGTATATCCTACATCTTTTGAAAATCCTGCGGAACACAGCACATTAATCGAAATGCAGATAAAAAAGCACATTATTATTACAATAATTTTTCTGCCGTAAAGTTTTGCACCGTTTACGAAAATTTCTTTCATATACACCCTCCAATACCTATATACCTGATAATTATATAACAATAAAAAATAAAATGCAAGAAGTTAAAGCCACTTCCCGCATTTTTTACATTTAATTTACAAAATAATAATTAAAGTTATTGTCGCCGCTAAAAGCAGTGAACCCGATAATATAAGCAGTTTGATTTTTTTTTGCTTGTTTATCCTGTTTCTCAGTGGCGTATAACAACTTCCCGATTCGTTAAAACTGAACGAAAATTCCCTTGCAGCCCTTTTTAGTTGTTTGGCACTTAAATTGCCGTATTGGGGAGTAACGTAAAAAACAATCTTTTCAAACATTTTACTGCCCGTATCGTTGACCTCTATTACCGTTTTATTGACACCCTTTACCATAATATACCGCCTTTACCTTTATTAATGATATTTTGGGCATCTGTTTGATAACTTATTCAGGTTGACATAAAAATGTTAGCAAGTCGGTGGATAAGTCTATAAACTCCGCTGTTATAGGGAAAATTTTATTAACATTGGTTGCATTTTCCTGTTTTATGTAAATCTTTTATCTCAAAAATTTGATTGCACGTTCGACCGAGTCTTTTGAGTTGCCCCAATCAGCATCAGGTGTATTGCTTCTGTAATCGTACATAGAGCAGTATTTTGATACGTCATCACAAAGACTTTTTGCATATTCTTCGGTAATGCGTAAAATGTTGTTTTCAAATTCTTTATGATACCTTGGCATTTTATGTTTGTCTGCACCGCCTACAAGCAATTTAAAGTGAGGCATACAAAATTGCGGTTGGCTGTTGAATAACTGCCTGAAATCACTCTCTTTTTCGTAAGAGCGGTAGATAGTATCAATAAGTCTTGTGGTACCCCACTCGATTTTGTTGCATATAAAACAACTGTCATTTAACTTGCCGACCTTTTGTGCCTTTTTGTCTGCCGAATTAAAAAGTTTTTTACCAAAAATTTCTTCATTGATACTTTTTAAGTGCGTTTCAATCATAAGTGCTAATTGCAGTCTGCCCCTGTGTGACATCATTTTGTCATAATGATTAAGACAAAAACCCGCTTTGTTGGTTTCTATTCTTACGTCGGGTTCCATCATAGCGTCACCCATAATGTAGTCGATTATTCTTTCTTCAACCGTATTATACATACGGCATATCGGACAGCCGTCCTGCACTTCAAAAATCTCCGATACGGGTATGGTGCAAATATCGTCTCTCATTTGTCTTTCTCTCCTAAACTTACTTGATATTAAAATATATAAATGTTATAATACTTTTGATATGGGGTGGCACAGTGTACGATATTGATTTTTATGACAATAAGGTACGGATAAAAAACGCCGTTAATTTTGACCTTTTGCAAACACTTGATTGCGGACAGGCATTCAGATGGAAGCAGTCGGAAAACGGTGTGTGGAGCGGCACAGCATACGGAAAATATATAGAAATTTACAATGACGGCAACGATATAATAATAGACGGTACTACCAAAGAGGATTATTATAATATTTGGCACTTTTATTTTGATATTGACCGTGATTATTCAAAAATAATAAAAGAAATATCGTCAAATGAAACCTTGCGTTCGGCAACCGTGTACGGTAGCGGGATAAGGATACTTCGCCAAGAGGCATGGGAGGCACTGTGTTCGTTTATTATATCGCAAAATAACAATATACCGAGAATAAAGGGTATAATAGAAAGACTTTGTGAAAATTTCGGCGAAAAGTGCGGTAAAGGTTATACATTCCCAAGTGCCGAAAAAATAGCCTGTCTTACGGCAAAAGATTTATCGCCTCTTCGTTGCGGATTTCGTGCAAGATACATAATTGATGCAGCACAAAAGGTGTCATCAGGGCAGATAGACTTAAAGGCTTTAAGGGATACCGATTATAAAACTGCAAAAGATAAACTTATGACTATTACAGGGGTAGGACCGAAAGTGGCAGACTGTACACTTTTATACGGTTTAGGTCACATAGAGGCGTTCCCCGAGGACGTGTGGATTAAACGTGCAATGAAGGTACTTTTTGACGGCAATCTGCCACAGTGTGCAGTCCCGTATGCAGGTATAGTGCAACAGTATATTTTTTATTATGCAAGAGGTACAAATCTTAACGTTTGATTTTAAGACTTCTTAAATACTGTTTTTGCTTATCTGTTATCCTATAACTTTCAACCGCTTTTTGAATTGTTTTGTTGTGAACGGTAACATCAAGTTTTTTGTTTTCGATAAAAACTACGGTACTTTCCCACTGCTTTGCAAGTGCGGTTGCAAAAAACCACGCTATCATCATAGTCACATAGTATTCGTCACTTTTTATCTCTGCCACCATATCAAGATATCGAGGGTTAAAATCTTCGTCTAAAAAGTGTGACATCAGCATTTCAATTCCAAACCTTACGGTGTAGGTTTCTTTTGAATTTATAAAGTTAGGTATTTCATTTATAAGTTTGTCCTTATGTTTTGCAAATATTTTAGGGCTTAACATATCACAGGTTGCCCAGTTATCAATATACGGCAGGAGTTTTTTTACGTAACGGACCGTTTTTTCGTAGTCTTTAAATAATGATATAACTGCACCGTGCAGGGTGTATTCTTCCAAATATTTATGCGGTAGGTCGTCTAAAAAATCCTCTATATCGGGGCTTTTATAAATTTCTCTTGCAAGTTTTCTTAAAACGGGAGTTTTAACACCAATTATAGTATTTATATCTACATTAGGTATAAGTTTAGCCTCGAATTTTTGATGTTTTATATCACTGCTTTCAAACAGTATATTTTCAATATGTTTTGTAAATTCGGTCGCCATATTCATTCCCCCTTCACTTAATTATATAATAAATTTGCCTTTTTACAATACATTTTTTGACATTTAATTTACAATTATTCACATTTTATTAATGAAATCATAATACTGAAAATGTTAAAATAATCCTAAGGACGGTGAATTGATTGAATCATCAAAAGATACTGATAGTAGACGATGATACCAATATTTGCGAACTGTTAAACCTATATCTTGAAAAGGACGGATTTGAAACCGTAACGGCAAATGACGGTGAGCAGGCGGTAGAGTTTGCACAAAGGTACAACCCTGACCTTATACTGCTTGATATTATGTTGCCCAAACTTGACGGATGGCAGGTCTGCCGTGAAATCCGCAAGACGAGTAAAACACCTATTATTATGCTTACTGCAAAGGGCGAAACATTTGATAAAATATTAGGTCTTGAACTTGGAGCCGACGATTACGTCAGCAAACCTTTTGATACAAAAGAGGTAATAGCACGTATTAAGGCGGTTTTAAGGCGAAGTAACAGTGCGGATAAGTCTTCCGAAATAAAGGAAGTAAGGTATGACAGGCTTAAAATAAACCTGACTAATTACGAACTTGTGGTAGACGGTAAGAGTATAGATACTCCGCCAAAGGAACTTGAACTTGTATACCATCTTGCGAGTAATCCCAACAGGGTTTACACAAGAGACCAACTTTTAGACGAGGTATGGGGATTCGATTATTACGGGGATTCCCGTACGGTTGACGTTCACATAAAGCGTTTAAGGGAAAAACTTGAAGATATATCGGAAGAATGGTCGCTTAAAACCGTTTGGGGAGTAGGTTATAAATTCGAGGTTAAATAACAGTATGCGACAGAGGCTTTTTAATAAGTATTTTTTGGCAACTACCGTTATTGTGCTTATAAGTCTTACGGTTATGTTTACTATTTTAACCTTTGTATATAGTAAATATCTGTCGGATATGAAGTCCGAAACGCTTTTTAAAACCTGCAATTCCGTTTCTGATTTTGTAAATGAGAGCGATGAAAACGGTATAGACGAAAAGCAGACCTATCATCTTGTATCAAACTTAGCCGTTATTTCAGATATAGATATTTTTATAACCGATAAATCGGGAGTTATAAGTGTGTGCAGTTGCGAAAATTTTGCAAACGGCGGTAACTGCGACCATTCGGGTACAAAACTTGGCAGTGAATTTATAAGCGATGTTCAAAACGGTAATGTGCGTCAAATAAGTGACAT
>CALGCE010000218.1 GCA_937884625.1 uncultured Clostridia bacterium | reverse complement strand
CAGGATGGCTTCGCAATATGCGAGTATTCATCCGAGGATGATAATTTAAAGCTGTATGATGAAATAGTGATAAAAGGAAAGAATATTTATGAAGTTCTTGAAATGACTGTTGAAGAGGGTATGTATTTCTTTGAGAGTCTGCCTAAAATCCACCGTAAACTTAAAACCCTTTATGATGTGGGACTTGGGTATATAAAGATAGGACAGCCTGCAACTACTCTGTCGGGCGGTGAGGCACAGAGGGTTAAACTTGCAACCGAACTGTCAAAACGTTCTACGGGCAGGACTATCTATATTTTGGACGAGCCCACAACGGGACTTCACTCTGCCGATGTTCATAGACTTATTGAGGTTTTGCAAAGGCTTGTTGAGGTCGGTAATACCGTACTTGTCATAGAGCATAATCTCGATGTTATCAAAACTGCCGATTATGTAATAGATTTAGGACCCGAGGGTGGTAACAGAGGCGGTAACCTCGTATGTTGCGGTACGCCTGAACAAATATGTGAGTGTGAGCAGTCCTATACGGGCAAATTTCTTAAAAAACTGTTGTAAATTCACACATTATTAACCATTTTTGTTTTCTTTAAGATTACAATATGTGCGGGAAGTGAAGTGAATGTTTGGGTATATCAGGGTGTTAAAACCTGAACTTAAAGTTAAGGAATACGAAACATATAAGGCAATTTACTGCTCACTTTGTAAGAAACTCGGTAAAAATTACGGTGTTTTGTCAAGATTTACTTTAAGTTATGATTTTACCTTTCTTGCACTTCTTAAAATGTCGTTAAATGACGGTTGCAGTGAGTTTGAAAGAAAACGGTGTGCGTTTAATCCGCTAAAAAAATGTAACTACTGCAAAAATACCGATGACCTTGATATGCCGAGTGCGGCTGCCATGATAATGCTTTATTATAAAATCCTTGATAATATCGACGATGAAAGTGGCATAAAAAAGTTAGGTTATTATATTTTAAAACCCATTTTTTCTCATGCTCATAAAAAGGCAAAAAATAAGTATCCTCAAATTGAGGAAACCGTAAAAGAGTATGTCGATACACAAAGCGAACTTGAAAAGTCGGGTTGCAGTGAACTTGACAGAGTAGCAGACCCAACCGCAAAAGCACTCTCAAAAATACTTGCTCTTTGCAGTGATGATGAAAATCAAAAGCGTGTACTTTCAAGGCTCGGCTATGTTATAGGCAGATATATTTATCTTTTGGACAGTGCATGTGATATAAATCAGGATATAAAGGATAATAGGTATAACGTACTTAAATTTGAAGTCAAAGGCGAACCGAGCGAATATGCAAAGAAGAGGATAACGCCTCAACTTTACACCTGTATAAATGAGGCAGGACTCTGCTTTGAATTGCTCAACATAAAGAAGTATAAAGATATACTCGGAAATATAATATATTTGGGACTTGAAGACACTTTTATAAAGGAGTTAAACAAATGAACGACCCGTATGAAGTATTAGGCGTTTCGAGAGATGCGACCGACGAACAGATTAAAAACGCTTATAGGGAACTTGCAAGAAAGTACCACCCCGATAACTATGCGGATAATCCACTTGCTGACCTCGCAGGTGAAAAAATGAAAGAGATTAACGATGCGTACGATGCTATAATGAATGGACGTAGGTCGGGCGGTAAGTCGGGCGGTTACAGTTATAACGGCGGTAGTACAAGTTCGGGATTTCCCGAAGTGCGTTCGCTTATTAATCAAGGCAGACTTGAACAGGCACAGGAAGTGCTTGACGGTGTACCGCCTCAATCAAGGAATGCCGAATGGTATTTCTTAAACGGTACCGTTTTGTATCGCAGGGGTTGGTTTGACCAAGCGTATACAAGTTTTTGCACAGCAAACAGAATGGACCCTAGTAATGCAGAGTATGCAAACGCTATGAATAATGCGCAAAGGCAGAGCGGAAGACAGTATAACCCTTACCGTTCATACGGCAATAGCGGAGGTTGTGACGGTTGTGATGTTTGTTCAAGCCTTCTTTGTGCCGATTGCTGTTGCGAGTGTATGGGCGGAGATTTAATACCTTGTTGTTAGGCTAGGTGATTGCTTTGAAACAAAGTAAAAAGGTATCGCTTTGTGCAGTGATTTCTGCGTTAGCAACTGTTATTATGCTTGTTAGTTATTTTCCGTATTTTACCTATGCTACCCCTGCCGTTGCAGGACTTTTTATGATGATACCGCTAATTGAAATAAATGCAAAATATGCAACACTTTGTTACATAACGAGTGCGGTACTCTCTCTTATAATTGCCGAGCCTGAATCGGCTTTGCTTTACGCCCTGCTGTTGGGCTTTTATCCGATTTTAAAGGCGGTAGTTGAAAGAATAAATAAACCCGTCATAGAATGGGTTATTAAAATTGCAGTATTTAATCTGTCGGTTATTGCCGTATATTTTGCACTTTCCTTTATATTTAAAATTTCAGTTGACGATTTCGGGAAACTTGGCAAGTACGGTGCATATATATTTTTAGGTGTTGGTAATGCGGTATTTTTTATTTATGATATTGCAATATCAAGAATGTCGGTAATGTATATGATGCGTATACACCCGTCTGTGAAACGATTGTTTAAATAATGAAAAAATATCTTGATTTTAGCGATTAATTGTTGTATAATATCTTCGTTGTCAAAATTTATGCCGGTGTGGTGGAATTGGCAGACGCGCTGGACTCAAAATCCAGTGATAGCAATATCATGCGGGTTCGACCCCCGCCACCGGCACCATAATAGGAAGACAAAAAAGATGCCTTCCCCGAAAACCCCGATGAATTCGGGGTTTTTTCATACCCGAAAGCCGTTTTTCGAGCATTACGATTTGTAGATGCCAAATGCCGTTTTGGGCTTACTGACAGGATTCGAACTCTCGAAAATAGAAATATAAGCATATAGGCAGATAAAATAATAAAATTATCTGCCTTTTTTATTTTACACGATTTCAGAAATTTACAGCAAAGACTGGAAGAATATATATCTATTGAGGGGGAACAAACCTCGTGTGATGAAAGTCCGAAAATTATAATGTAAAACTTAATAATATTAAATCGACCGTAGGTAATTAAAAAACCTGCGGTCTTTTTTATTGCAAAAAAACGAAAGGAGATAACAAAGTATGGAAAAAAACTGACCTTGACGGTGTGAAATCGGTTGCAACAACTTTGCTTTTGACTGACTACCATAAAACCGAAATGTCGCCGGTTATAATTCAACATCCGTTTACGAATTCGGGAATTGTCCAAATCAAAAGAAACGGAACAGTACAGATTATAGATATAACCAAAAGCAATGAGAATTTTAAACTTTGGCAAAAGGGTATGCGTGAATAGATAGAAAAAGTGGATAATGCTTTTAGTGTATATATGATGTGCAATAAACCGTATGCTCTTACATTCCTTAAATTTGCCGAACTACATCTTAGCCGTGAAGATTTTTCAAATATTCTGTCCGATGCGTGGATACGGTCTGAAAATCCAAATGAAGATCCTAATGTGGATACAGAAAAACTTGTTTAAATGTTTAAGAATGCCGACAGGGATATTCTTATGGATGAAGATGAACTAAACGAACTTGAACTGCTTGATGATGAGGTTATTCCAGTGCTTAACCAAGTTGATGGTATAGGTAACATATCAATGTCAGGAGAGCCTGTCAGAGTTGTGTA
>CALGCE010000217.1 GCA_937884625.1 uncultured Clostridia bacterium | reverse complement strand
GTGATATTTCTATATTAGATCATATTGAAAGATTCTTTAATAAAGAGATTTATATATGTGGTGGTGCATCTATTTATAATCAATTACTTGATAAATGTGATGAAGTAATAGTTACACAAGTAGATGATGATACAGAAGGAGATACATATTTTCCTAATTTAGATGAACAAGATTGCTGGACTAAAGAATTGTTACGTATAAATGCAAAAGTAGGAGACGATAATAAATTTCTTATTTGGAGTTATAAAAGAAAATAAGTTCCCCAACGTTTTTATAGTATAGCAAAGAAATAATTATGCAATGTATAAATATGACGAATTTGAAATTGCTTTTACGCCAATATGCGATGTTGACGTAAAGCGATTAAGAGAAATAAATAATGTTGGAGTCAAATATTTTTTAGACGACACTATTTTTTTTATTTTAAACAAATATTTCCAGACATGGCTTTGTATTTTATTGTTTAAGAGTTGCTGTGTAAACTCTCTTAAATTAAGCATACCTTCTGTGGGGAGTGTTCTGTCATATTCAATATTCGCCTTGAAATCACACATTACCGAATCACAGTTATACTCATCTAAATATGAAACTAACTTTTCATACATTGTGGAATCTACCGTATCATCACCATCAATAAAACTGATAAGTTCGCTATTTGCAAGTTCTAATCCTATATTCCGTGTATCAGCAATACCTTTGTTTGGCTGATGTATAACCTGTATTCTGCTATCCTTTTTTGCATACTCATCACAAATTTCACCGCTCTTATCGGTTGAGCCGTCGTCTATAAATATACATTTAAAATCTTTGTACGTTTGAGAAAGAATGCTCTCGACACAATTTTTTATATACTTTTCGACCTTATAGACAGGAACTATAATAGTAAGTCTGCTCATACGCTTTACTTCTTCCCTAAAAACTTCTGTTTTACAATTTTTACAGCAATTCTTTTGTCTTCACGGTTAAACATTAATGCAATAACCATACCCTCTGCTATTATGCCGAAAATTGCAGCATATAAAAAGAAACTAAACCACCCTGTAACAGTAACAAACTTATGTGTTATAAATAAAAACGCAAATGTTACAATACAAGTAAGTGTACCCCTTATTATGGTAGGATAAAATGTTTTCGC
The DNA here is from genome assembly GCA_937884625.1 of uncultured Clostridia bacterium. Taxonomy (GTDB): domain Bacteria; phylum Bacillota; class Clostridia; order Oscillospirales; family Acutalibacteraceae; genus UBA737. Next base: position 1,375 of record CALGCE010000217.1, on the reverse strand, counting down.
CGACAGGGATAAATTTTTAGCACTGTAAATAGGATAAAATGTATAATCCCTTAAAAGAATTAAAACAGAACTTACACCCGCTATTGCATAAACACCGAGATTAGTAGTTTTAACAAGAATTATTTCAATGACTATATTAAGTACCCCTACCAACAAATTGACAAAAACAGGTATTTTCAGCCTTGCCGTAATGGTGTTAACGGTTGTAAGAGGTTGTACAAAAACACCGTTTAACATTGGAATTATAACCAATATTGAAAGTATAGTTATTATTTTTATTGATTGTGCATCAAGTGAATACAGCCAAAGACCGTAAAAATCTCTGCCGTACACCAAAAATCCCAACAACGGAACCGCCAAAAGTGCCGTATTGAATTTCATCACAAACTTTAAACCGTCACGTACTTGTATACTATCGCCTTTGGCATAACTTACGGTAAGATTGGGAGTAGATATATCGCAGAGTGTGTACATTAAATTTTGCATATACTGCGGAAGTGTTTGTGCAACCGAATAAAGTCCCATACTTATTGGATTCACAAACCAATTTGTAACAAGCAAATCAAACCCGTTCATTATCATACTTGCAAGTTGATTAATGGTATTCCAAATACCCTTTACAAACAGCGTTTTAAGACACGAAAAATCAAAATATTTTCTCTTGACCGATATTTCGGGCATTAATTTTCTTTTTGAAATATAATATCCAATATCAACAAAGACAGAACAAAGAATACTCGCTATTCCTATATACCAAAGTTTTGCTTCTAATTTTGTAAAAAGTATGTATATAAGAAATAAACGTAATATATGAGAAACTGTATCAAGAAAATGGTTAATATCAAGTCGGTTTTTCACAAACGTAGACGTTGAAAAAACTCTGAAAGCAAGATTTACCGCCCAAGCAAAAAACAAAAGTAACCATTGTATCCTAACATCAAAAATCAAATATTTCGGAATTTGAAAGAAAGAATCTATTTTCCACAAAACGATTAAGGCAGGAAGTAGCATAACAGTAATAAACGCAAGGTTTGTATAAAGTACAGACGTAAAATACTTATTTGCTTTTTCTATATCCTTTTGCTCCAAAGAAACGGTAATAAACCGTGCCGCAAAAGAATTTATCGCTATTGCCGCAAGGGATAGATATGATGTGAAGTTAACTCCCAGCGATGAAAAGCCGTGAGCCTCTGCACCGAGTTTGCTTATGATAAACGGCGAGGTCCAAAAGCCTATTATAATATTGAGTACAAAAGAAAGTATTGCGGCAAAAGATGTTATGAAAAATCTCTTTTTTTGTGACGCAAAGATATCATAGCAATAATCGTACAAACCACAAAGCTTCCAAACAAAGTTATAGCGGATATGCCATAAG
>CALGCE010000216.1 GCA_937884625.1 uncultured Clostridia bacterium | reverse complement strand
ATAACGTGGGCGACATTTTTGATGTTGATTTAAAAATTTTCGGACTGATACCCTTTTCAACCGCACAGGTAGAGGTAGTAGACGAAATGTATGTATCGGTGCTCGGCAATCCGTTTGGTATGAAGATATATACAGACGGCGTACTTGTTATAGAACTTTCAGACGTAGATACCGTATCGGGCAATGTAAATCCCGCCAAAAAAGCAGGAATAGAGGTGGGGGATTATATAGTGTCGGTAAACGGCGAGAAAATTACCTGTAATGAGGATTTGTCAGACCTTGTATCAAGGTCGAACGGCAAAGTTATGAATTTCGAAGTACTGCATAACGGTAAAATTTGTAATTGTAAAGTATCGCCTCAAAAATCAGTTGAAACGGGTACCTACCGCATAGGCATTTGGGTAAGGGACAGTTCAGCAGGTATAGGCACACTTACTTTTTACAGTCCTGCAAGCGGTGTTATATGCGGTTTAGGTCACGGTATATGCGATAGTGATACCGGCGGACTTTTAACCCTTGAATCGGGCGAACTTGTGGGTGCACAAATAGTATCGGTCACAAAGGGGAATAACGGCAATCCCGGAGAACTTAAAGGAAAATTCACGTTTGATACACTGGCTAATATATCTTTAAATGCCGAAAACGGCGTCTACGGTGTTTATAAAGGCAAAATAGACATTTCAAATTTAACCGAAATAGCACTTAAACAGGAAATAACCGACGGCGACGCTCAAATTTTATGTACAATAGACGGCGACACACCGAAACTGTATTCCTGTACGATAAAGAAAAGAAATTCCACCTATTTCTCCGCAACTCAAAACCTGACCGTAACCGTAACAGATAAGCAGTTGATAGAAAAAACAGGCGGAATAGTGCAGGGAATGAGTGGCAGTCCGATTGTTCAAAACGGCAAGCTTGTCGGCGCCGTAACCCATGTGCTTGTGGATGACCCCACCACCGGTTACGGAGTTTTTGCCGAAACAATGCTCCAAACTGCACAAAGCGTGGCAAATGAAAACAAATTAAAAGATGCGTCATAAAAATAACGGGCGGATATTTAATCCGCTCGTTACATAATGTTCAGAATTATCTCTTAAAAATCATTTCTGCTCGTTTTTCTTCAGTATCAGCTTCTATATCGCATCCTACGCTACGAAGTTTTTTAACTATTTCCATCCATATATCATATGCCTTTTCTTTGTTGCCTAATTTTTCGTAAGCAAATGCCTTCGAATATTTTGCATCAAGAAACTCACTGTTTAGAGAAATAGCCTTATCCCAATACATAAATGCTTTTTCTTGCTTTTCAAGATTCCAACAAATATCTCCGCCCATAGTTAAAATACGCCAGTCGTTTGGGTACAATACAAGCATTTCTAGAAATTTCTTATAGCCATCTTCATATTTTTTAGCACGGTTTAAAGCGTATAGCAAAAGTGATTGTTGCTCTAAATTGTTTGGGCTGTTTTTTACAGAAGATTTAAGTTCTTTTATTATTATGTCTGCGTTTCCAATAGAAATATTTAAATCAATCATTTGAGCGTAAGACCTATACCAAACAGTTTCTTCGACGCCTTTACTTTTGTTAATAGAACTATTAAGTAAGAATAACGCTCGGTCTTTTGAGTAATTTTCCATTTTGCAAAAAATGGTTCCCCAAATTCTTAAATCTTCAGCTGAAAGGGTGTTGCTTTTTTCTAGTTTTATAAATTCAGCATTTGCTCTTACAAAATCGTCAAAGTCTAATGTTGTATCATAGACCGATGCCATTCGTTGTGCATAATTGTCATAAGCATAAAAACTTTCTTTATAAAGGTCGTCAACAGTTATGGCATAAATTAAAGCTATTTCGGGTAGCATTAGTGCATCGGGCAGAGTTTGACCGCATTCCCATATTGAAACACTTTGCACCGAAACTCCCAACATTTCAGCAACCTTTTCTTGTGTTAGACTTTTAGCCATACGATATTTTTTCAAATTATTCGCAAAAGTTTTATTCATAACATAAACTCCTTTTTCTTATATTTGAAAGCTTTCGAGTTTATTATACTAACACATAACCAAAAAGTAAATATCACACTTTAAGACTATATTCTCGATTTATGATGACCTCACCCGCGGTTACGTCATCTTCGCCGAGACCATGCTCGAAGCGGCACAGTCGATCGCAAGTGAAGATAAATTAAAAGATGCGTCATAAATAACGGGCGGATGTAGGCATCCGCCCCTACGAAAGCAATAAGGATACACCGTAGGGGACGATGCCAACATCGTCCCGTTTTATATCCTGAAGCAATTTGTTTATCCCATTTCGAGACCCGGGAATGCAGATGCCGATATTTAATAAGCACCGTTATAACTGCAGTGGAAACACAAAGTATAGATGCAGTTATCGGTGCTTTTGTTTTTGCTGTTTTGGGTTGGACTATCGGCAACAGATAATGTATTTAAAAGCTTACATAGAAAAAACTATGAAAACTGCTAAATCCTTGATTTTACGATAAAATCATGTTATACTACTTGTGTATATTTATGGGTAGGGGATTTTATACTCTTTTCACGGCAAAATTATCCCGGAAGGAGTGAGAGCAGATTTGGAAATACTGTCGCTGACAGATAACCTTTGTGCGTTGCCCGGTTGCAAAGCACAGCACGGACTTTCCCTTTACATCAAGACCAAAAAGCATAAGATTCTGTTCGATCTCGGACAGGATAGTACATTTATCAGAAACGCCCATATGCTCGGCGTGGATATTGCCGATATAGATACCGTTATTATCTCTCACGGGCATTACGATCACGGCGGCGGTCTCGGCACTTTCCTCAAACTGAACGACAAAGCAAAGATCTATATCAAAAAATCGGCATTTCAAAAGTATTACGTAAAGATCGGCAAGATCATTCCTCATTATATCGGTCTTGACCGGAAATACGAAAACGATCCTCGTTTCGTCTTTACGGAAAACTGCACGGTGATCGACGAAGAACTGACCGTGTTTTCGGGCGTTCAAAGTCACGCGATGTGTTCCCGCCTTGCAAACGGAAGTTTGTACGCAAAACCGGCACACCGTTTGGAAGTCGATACATTTGAACACGAGCAATATCTGATAATATCGGATTATTACAGTCGTGCCCTTGTGACCGGATGTTCCCACAAAGGGATCATCAATATTTTGGATTTCTACTCTCAGAAATTCGGTTACAGCGACCGCGT
>CALGCE010000215.1 GCA_937884625.1 uncultured Clostridia bacterium | reverse complement strand
CCTTTATTTCCTTCTTATGTCTTAAAACGTCATACTTTACTTGAAAAGATAAATAATACATATTTTAAAAAACCTATTTATATAAGAAAAATTTATATTATTAAGTTCTATCATTTTGCACCGCCTTTTTTTACAAGACGTTTTAAAAGCATCTCAATAATAATACTCAGTAAAACTACCGTCAGTGTTACAGCGTATACTTCATCAAAACTAAGGGACGCCTTTGCACTGTAAATCTTGTGACCGAGTGAAATATCGGGGGTACATAAAACCTCTGCCGCCACACCCGATTTCCACGCAAACCCAAGTGCATTTACACACGCACTTATTATCTGTTGTCTGCATTGCGGAAGTTTTACTGCAAAAAGCGTTTTAAATTTATTAAGACCGTAAACACAGCACATTTCGTCAAGCATAGTATCGGTATTTAAAATCCCGTCGTGAACGGTCTGCCAAACGAGTGGGACAACCATAAGAAAAGAAATAAAAACAGGAAGTCGTTCAACATCTATAAAAAGAAAAGCCAATATTATAAATGACACTACGGGTACTGCACGGATAATTTTCAAGACGGGCGATATAAGGGAATCAAGGATTTTTATTTGAGAGGTTAAAAGACCTAAAACAAAGCCCGTTAAAATGCCCGATATAAAACCTGCAAATATCCTTATAAGCGTATAAAAGGCGGATTGTATGTAATCTGCTTTAAAACCGATTTCAAACCATTTTTTAATAACTGCAACAGGACTTGGCAAAAAAAGTTTTAAATCTCCGCTTACCGTAAGGCTTGCCGTCTGCCAGACGGCAAGCCAGAATATTAATACCAAAATCGCCTTTACTGTTTTTGCAAGAACATTATTTTTCTTTATAATAGAAATCATCTTGTGGCAATTTACCTCCTATTGAAGTTTTATCTGCATCATATAATACTTTAAAATAATCTTGCAAAGGGGCTTGTGCGTCTTTACTGTGTATAAACTTAATATTGCAATCTTTAATAGACTTTTTTGCTATTGCCGAAGACGGTATAATTGCGTATTTTTCGCATAAGTCAGCCGACTGCTCGATGTTTTGATTTACATAATCCGTTGAATTTTCATAATCGCTTAAAAAGTTTTGTACTGTTTCTTTGTTATTTTCGGCGTATGATTTAAGTGTTATTACACAACCCATCATTAAGTCTTCATCGGTTGTCTTTTCCCATTCTTCGTTTATCGAAAGGACTTTTTTAAGGGTATTCTTTTTGACAATCGCACTTGTTGCGGCAGGTTCGGGAATCATGGCAATACTTGCCGTACCGCTTACAAGTGTTGCTATAAGTTCATCATTGTTGGCAACAAAGTGAATGTCCACGTCCTTGTAAGAATCAACGCCGTTTTTTGAAAGCAAATATCTTAATATATATTCGGGATTAGAGCCTTCGCCCGTAGTATAAACGGTTTTGCCTTTAAGGTCTTTAATAGATTTTATGCTGTCGCCGTTTTCTACAATGGAGAGTACGCCTAACGTATTTACCGCAAGCATAGTGATTTTACCGTCGGTTTTATTATAGAGTTTCGCTGCAAGATTTGTCGGACCAGACGCTATATTTATCTCCCCCGAAACTATCCTGCCACTTATTTCGTCCGCCGCAGATGCAACCGTAAACTCATAAGAATTTTTTGTTTTATTATTGTCATTATCACTCATAAGTTTGGTCATTCCCACACCCGTAGGACCTTTTAAACAGGCAACTGAAACCTTTAATTTTGTATCGCCTTGTGAGGTCTTATCTTTTCCCGCACAACCGACAAAAGTTAAAATAAGTGTCAAGCACAACATAAATACAATTACTTTTTTCATTCTTTTCACCTTATTATAAATATATTTTTATCACGCTTTATTAAATTGCCCTTTTGGAGGTGTTCTATGTTTCTATATAGACTGCTTCTGCCTATTTTAAGTCTTCTTGCAAGTTCCGCCATACCGAAATCAATTTTCACACATTTTTGACCGTCTGAAAGTGAAATTAAATATTCATACAGTTTTTCATCACTGCTTTGAGCGGTAAAGGTGTCGATTTTCTTGTTTAAAAAACGTATTCTGTCGGTAAGAAAAGAAATATAGTTAAGAGCAATTTTCGGGTTTTCCTCAAAAATACATTTTAACTGTTCTTCGCTTATGTAAATAACTTTGCAGGGAGTTTTTGCAATTATACTGCTCGCATTTTCACTCCACTTACCGAAAACAGATGCTACTCCGAATATTTCATTTTCACCTATCGTCCGCATAGTGACCGATTTTCCGCTTTCGTTTTTGCGTATTACCTTTGCACTACCGCTTATCAAAAGACCTACGCTTCCGCACCTGTAAAGTTCGCCTAAACTGTCTATCTTAACGGGTTTTGCAAGACTGCCTATAATATCTTCGTATTTTTCTTCACTTATGCCGTCAAAAAGAAAGTTTTTCACTTATATCGCCTCGAACTGTATCAAATGGGACACTTTTAATATTATATGACTTTTACTTTCATTTTTCAATATAAAAGCCTGATTTTTATGTGTCAGTTTTTGGTACACAATTGTTATAAAAACTGTAATTCTATCAATTTTCATACAAAAAGATATTTTAAACAAAATAGTAGATGGATTTGAACCATCACAGTATTAAATGAAGACACTCGCATTTGCTCGTTAATGAAGTCGGGCTATGCCCTAATGAAGACGGCACTTTGCACCTAATGAAGAGAAGTCGCCCGTTTTTCTCATTCTCTCATTTTCATTTCTTCATTAGCGTAAGCGTCTTCATTCTTCATTAGCCCGTAAGGGCGACTTCATTGAAAAAAGCACCCGATGGGTGCTTTTTTCTGGCCCGCCCGAAGGGATTCGAACCCCCGATCTTCAGAATCGGAATCTGCTGCGTTATCCGGACTGCGCCACGGGCGGAAATATTTACAGCACGGCATCGTTTTTGCGTTACCTGCCGTGCTGTGTTTTTATCAGTTATAGCCGTTCGGGTTGCCGTTTTGCCAACGCCATGTATCTTCACACATTTCGTCAATGCCGTATTTTGCAGTCCAACCGAGGACGTTTTTGGCTTTTTCTGCGTTGGGCGTCATCTTGACCAATCCACGATAAGTATTAGAAGAAAACCCCGCCGAAATACCCTTTGAAATAATCGTGGAAGTTGTATTTTTCCCCAAATGAATCATCTTGGTTCCCGTATCTGCCTGCTGATAATTATTGGTTACTGCCACAGAATAGAATTCGCCGACACTATAAACAACATCTTTATATGTCACCATGTTCTCGGGCAGAAGCA
>CALGCE010000214.1 GCA_937884625.1 uncultured Clostridia bacterium | reverse complement strand
ACTGAAAAGCTGGGAGAAACGAGGGCCTGTCGGATCATCGTTCATATAAAGAAGATGCGTTTTCCCGAGGTCGCTGTGACCGAATATAACCGTATTTGTGGAAAGGTCATCCGTGCTTTCTCCAAAGGAATTGCGGATATGAGTATAGTAAGCGCCGGTCACCCAATATTCGGAAGCCTGTTTGCCCGTTACATCTTTATAGTTATAGGAATATTTTTTCTTATCCTGGCAAACGCCGGAATCCACGTCCTCAAGTCCGGGAATATAGAGCCAACCGACTACATCATTATTGATATTGAAAGCATCGGCTATCTTATCAAGCCTTGAAGGGATTTCAAGGACTACCGGCTCATTGGTCGTATTATTATCGTCACCATTCGGTTTTATCTCTATTTTGCTGCTATTATCCTTACTGTCCTCGGAATTTTCTTTCTTATTGCATCCGGTAGTAAGAAGCATCAAAGCCGCAAGCAAAAACGCAACTGTCCTTACGGAAAATTTCTTTGCCGAATCTCCGAAAAGTTTTTTGCGAAGTTTGCCAAAAATTCCTTCGGATTTTTCTTCGGCTTTTATTTCGATATCATCCGCTTCCTCAAGCTCGTTTATTTCTTCGCGCTCGATCTCATCGGAAAAATTATCTTTTTTGCTTTTAAGATCACTTACCGAAACCTGATAATTATCTGCAATAACTTTCTGAATTATATCAATTGAAATATTTTCAACAGAATTATTAATTTCATCAATCTGACTCTTAATTATCTTTTCAGTATATGATGCATTAATGTTATTTTGTGATATATTTTAGTTGGTGATTTTATGAGAATTATATTTGTCCGTCACGCAGACCCTGATTACGGTGTAGATTCGCTTACCCAAAAAGGCTTTAAGGAAGCACAACTTTTAGCACCGAGAATAGCAAAACTTGACGTAAAGGACTTTTACTGTTCGCCACTCGGCAGGGCACAGGATACGGCAAAACCTACACTATCGCTTATGAACAGAAAGTCCCAAACCCTTGATTGGCTTAAAGAGTTCCCTGCACGTATCAAAGACGAAAGAACGGGTAATTTGGCAAGACCTTGGGATTTAATGCCGTCGTTTTGGACTAATGAGAGAAAACTGTACGATAAAGACGATTGGATAAAAACCGACCTAATGCAGTCGGGCGATGTAGAAGAAGTTTATAAATATGTAACGGGCGAACTTGATAAACTGTTATCAAAATACGACTATGTAAGGGAAAACAATTATTACAGAGTAAAGAAAGAAAACAGAGATACGATAGTTTTGTTTTGTCATTTCGGGATTGAGTGTGTATTGCTGTCTCATCTTTTAGGCGTTTCACCTGTTATATTGTGGCAGGGGTTTGTGGCACTTCCGTCAAGTGTGACCACCCTTATAACCGAAGAAAGACAGCAGGGTATAGCATATTTTCGTTGTAACGGCTTTGGGGATATATCGCATTTGTATGTGGCGGACGAGCCACCTGCATTTGCCGCAAGATTTTGCGAAACCTTTTCAAGTGAGGATGAAAGGCATTGAGTGATTTAAACTTTGATATAGCGGTAATAGGTGGCGGTGCTTCGGGGCTTTGTTTTGCGGTACGGTCTAAACAGTTATATCCGCAATACAGTGTTGCGGTAATAGAGCAACTGCCAAGAGTAGGTAAAAAACTAATCACAACGGGTAACGGCAGATGTAATATAACAAATAAAAATATAAAAAATATAAATTATGGTCCACAGCTTTTTCTTTTCCATTTCCTTTGTATCTATACAGATGTAATGGAAGTTGTGCTACTGATTCACTTAATATCCTTACGCAAGAATAAACCGCTGTAAGTTGCATAGCAGGAGTTTCATTAACTCTTTTATTTGCTGTACTTATCCCCATTTTAAA
>CALGCE010000213.1 GCA_937884625.1 uncultured Clostridia bacterium | reverse complement strand
TATAGTACAATGAGCAGTCATTCGTCCATCAACCATTACGCCCTTTTCAAGTCTTTCAATCATTTTCTCATTCATTTCATCTATCCCCCTTGTTTATAATATGTTATTTAAGAAACAAAAAAGCCATTATTCCGTCAGGCGATGAGACGATTAAAGCAGGCGACAAGGTCATCGTTATTGCGGCAGGACAAAGTATGAATGATTTGTCCGATATAATTGCATAGGCGGTGACGTACTTTTATGAATTATAAGGTTATTTTTAATACGATAGGCAGGGTTGCAATAGCGGAGTCGGCACTTTTGCTCTTACCAATGCTTGTATCACTCATATATGGAGAGAGTTGTTATTTGGCTTTTCTGCTTACCGCAGTATTATCCCTTGCTTTGGGACTTGTTTTGTGTCTGTGCTTTAAACCGAAAAACCACGTAATTTATGCAAAAGAGGGTTTTGCAATAGTCGCTCTCGTGTGGCTCGGAATGTCGGCAATAGGTGCCGTTCCGTTTGTGCTTTGCGGTGATATTCCTTCCTACGTTGATGCTTTCTTTGAAACGGTAAGCGGTTTTACCACTACGGGTGCTTCAATTATTAAAAACGTTGAAATTTTAAATCACGGAACCTTGTTTTGGAGAAGTTTCTCGCATTGGGTAGGCGGAATGGGTGTACTCGTCTTCGTTATGGCGATTATCCCCAATGTGTCGGATAGATCTATTCATATTATGAGGGCGGAAATGCCGGGTCCGGTTGTAGGCAAGATAGTGCCGAGAGTAAAGGATACCGCCAAAATTCTTTATCTTATTTATATTGTGCTTACTGCAATTGAAGTGGCAATGCTTTGTGCAGGCGGTATGCCTGTTTTTGACAGTTTAGTTCATTCGTTCGGTACGGCAGGTACGGGGGGCTTCGGCATAAAGGCGGACAGTATTGCTTCTTACAGTAATTATCATCAGTGGGTAATAGCAATATTTATGTTGCTGTTCGGCGTAAACTTCAATCTGTATTATTTGTTACTTATAAAGCGTTTTCGTTCTGTTTTTCGCAGTACGGAACTTTGGGTGTATGTAGCAGTAGCACTCGTTGCCTCGTCGGTTATCGCACTTAATGTATTCCCTATTTATAAAAATTCCTCTACTGCCATAAGACAGTCGGTATTTCAGGTATCCTCAATACTTACTACAACGGGTTACGCTACGGCCGACTTTAATAAATGGCCTGAACTTTCAAAAGGTATACTGTTTGTACTTATGTTTTCAGGCGGTTGTGCAGGTTCAACGGCAGGCGGTCTTAAATTATCGAGAACTATTATGATGTTTAAAATGATAGGCAGAGAACTCAAAAGAATGTTGCATCCAAGGTCGGTTGCTACGGTACGTTTTGAGGGAAAATCGGTTGAAGAGCAAACTTTGCAGGGCGTAACGGTTTATTTTGCAGTATATATGCTTTGCATACTTGCTACGTTTTTGCTTATTTGTTTTGAGCCGTTTGGACTTGAAACCAATTTCAGTGCGGCGGTATCCTGCTTTAACAATGTAGGACCGGGACTTGCAGGTGTAGGACCTGCCTCGGGGTACGGCGACTATACCGCTTTTTCAAAGTTGGTGCTGTCGGTTGCGATGTTGCTCGGCAGACTTGAAATATTCCCACTTTTAATAGCATTGTCACCGTCTACATGGACAAAAAAGTGATTTGGCTTTATTTACTTGACAAAACATATAAAAAGTTTTATACTCATTAACAGTATAATTTATCTTTATGGAGGAAAATAATATGATTAGTGCCGGTGATTTTAGAAACGGTGTTACTTTTGAAGAGGACGGTCAGGTTTTACAGGTAGTAGAATTTCAACACGTAAAACCGGGCAAGGGTGCCGCTTTCGTAAGAACAAAGACCAAAAATGTAATAACGGGTTCGGTTGTTGAAAAGAGTTACAACCCGACCGCCAAATTCCCTACTGCATATATAGAGCGTAAGGATATGGAATTTTCTTACAGTGACGGCGACCTTTATTACTTTATGGACCAGGAAACCTATGATATGGTTCCGATTAATAAATCGGAATTAGGGGATAACTTTAAGTTTGTAAAAGAAAATATGGTTTGTAAAATTCTTTCTTACAAGGGAAAGGTTTTCGGTGTTGAACCGCCTACTTTCGTAGAACTTACCGTTACTGCAACAGAGCCGGGATTTGCAGGTAATACAGCAACAAATGCAACCAAACCTGCAACACTTGAAACGGGTTGTGAAATCCGTGTACCGCTCTTTATAAATGAGGGTGAAGTAATAAGAATAGATACCCGTACGGGCGAATATATGGAACGTGCGTAAATAACGGAGGAACTGTTGATGGATATTTGTGAGAAAATTGCTTATATCAAGGGACTTACCGAGGGACTTAACCTTGATGAAACTACCAAAGAGGGTAAAATACTTTCTGCTGTTATAGACCTTTTAGGCGATATTACACAGGAAATATGCGATATTGAGGACGCTTGTGATGATATGTCCGAGCAGATAGACGCAGTTGACGAAGACCTTTCATACATTGAGGATATTGTGTATGAAGATTTTGAAGAGGACTGTGACTGCGACTGTGATTGTTGTAACGATGATGAACTTTACGAGGTTGAATGTCCTGCGTGTCACGATATAATATATCTTGACGAAGATATGATAGATGAGGGCTCTATTGTTTGCCCGAACTGTGAAACACCTTTGGAGTTTGACTTTGACTGTTGCTGTGACGACGGCTGTGATTGCGGTCAATGTGACGAAAAGGACGATTAATAGGCATAATAAAAACTTTTTTCCGCATCTTTTGGGTTGTTTCCTGCAAAGATGCGGTTTTTTAGCCTAACAAGAATAATCCGAACCCGCCCGAAAGAGCGACTTTTCGGCATATTTTTGCTTTTCGATTTTGATGGGCGTCAGCCCACCTGCAATCTCAAAGACAAAAATCTTCACAAAAATTCACATCTTTCGTGTCAAAGAGTTTTTTAGTGGCGGATTTTTTGTTAGGCAAGGCAAAAACGCAGTGAATACTGTCGTATTCACGAGTATTTTAACACAGTATAACGGAAAATCCGCCCTCAAAAACCGAGTTTGGATTATTCTTGTTAGGCTAAACAGGTGAGAAAATGAAAGTCAGAATTTCACTTCTTATACTTTTACTTATTTCTTCTTTCGGAGTAGTATGTGCGGTTACGGGCGTATTTGAGCCGACAGAACTTAAAATAGCATCGCTTATAAATCCAAACAGTTCAAAAAATGCCGTTTTTGGATTTTTTACCTGGCTTGGCAGTACAAAACCGACAATAGGGATTTTGGCAATATTGCTTTTACTACCCACAAGAAAGAGGATAGGTCTGCCTGCTACGGTCACTGTTATCAGTACTTTGATTTGCAACGAAATAATAAAAGCCATTATTAAAAGGCAAAGACCGCTCGAAAGGCTTTTAGAGATTGACGGTTACAGTTTTCCGAGCGGACACGCTATGACCGCCGCCGCACTTTATATGACAGTAATGTTTGCACTTTTTAGAATTTGTAAATACAGATGGCAGAAAGTTTTGAGCGTATGCATATCGGGAATTATACCGTTTATGATAGGAATATCACGAATATATTTTAACGTACATTTTGCGTCGGATGTTATAACCGGTTGGTGTTTAGGTACGGCAATTGCCGTAATTTTCGATGTCGTGTTTGATAATATACGAAAAAAGCAGAAAGCGAAGAAAAGTGATGAAAGCAACCGAAGTTAAATTTGAATATAATTTGTGCCAAAACAGCGGATGTGCCATACCCGTTATAATTGTGGCGGCAGGTAACTCGTCAAGAATGCAGGGCATAAACAAACAGTTTTTAATGTTGTGCGGAAAACCTTTGCTTGTAAGGACAATTAAAAAGTTTGAAGATTGTCCGTACATATCTAGGATAATCGTGGTTACAAGAAAAGAAGATATAAATGCAGTACAATGTCTTGCAGAGGAATACTCGTTAACCAAAGTGACCGATATAATAGCAGGAGGCACTGACAGACAGGCTTCGGTTGTGTGCGGAATGAGCCGTCTTTCAAGTGATGAGGAAAGGGTGCTTATTCACGACGGTGCAAGACCTTTTGTAAGTGAGCAAATGATAGAAAACTGCGTTGAGGCACTGTATAGAAACGATGCGGTTCTGTGTGCTTTAAAAATAGTTGATACGGTAAAACTTGCGGACGGCGAGGGTGCCGTTACGGGAACTCTTGACCGCAGTAAACTTTATTTAGCACAAACACCGCAGGGTGTAAAGGTCAGTCTTTATAAAGACGCACTGCAAGTCGCAGAGGATACGTCAAAATTTACCGACGATGCATCGGTAATGGAAAATGCAGGGTATACCGTAAGGGTAATTGACGGCGACAGGTGTAATATTAAAATAACGACACCAAAGGATATAGAACTTGCGCAAATGTTTATAAAGGGCGGTATGTGATATGAGAATAGGTCACGGGTATGACGTACATAGACTGATAAAAAACAGAAAACTCATAATAGGCGGTGTAGAGATACCGTATTACTTGGGACTGTCAGGTCACTCGGATGCCGACGTACTTTTACACGCTATATGCGATGCACTTTTGGGAGCGGCAGGACTCGGCGATATAGGAAAACACTTCCCCGATACCGATGAGCGTTATGAGGGTATCGACTCAAAAAAACTGCTTAAAAGTGTTTTGGGTCTTTTAAAGGAAAAAGGATACAGTGTAATAAATATTGACGCTACCGTTATAGCACAAAAACCGAAACTTGCACCCTTTATAGAAGATATGAGAAAACAAATATCCGATTGTGTCGGTGTAGAAGTTGACAGAGTAAACGTTAAGGCTACTACCGAAGAGGGGTTGGGCTTTACGGGAGCAGGCGAGGGTATATCCGCACACGCAGTATGTTTAATAGACTATGAATAAAAGACGGCACGGTATCATATTTTTAAACGGGGTGATACCGTGAAACTTTTTATAACCTTTACCCGCTCAAAACTCATAGCGTTACTATGTTCGGTCTTGCTTGTAATTGCACTTGCAAGTCAGGTAAGCGAGGCGAAAAATATACCGAAAAACGCCGATACAAATGCAAAAAGGACAGACTTTGCAACATCGCTCGGATATGATATATATGAAGAATGTATCCAAAGCAAAAAGACTGTTATACCGCAGGAGTTTTCGGACACCTATGAAAAATATAATGAAATCCAAAAAACAGCGGGATATGATTTAAAAAAGTATGCAGGCAGTACGGTTACCGTGTATAAATATAAATTAAAGGATAAAGAGAATACGCATTTAAATTTAATTGTTTATAACGGCAGGGTAATTGGCGGAGATGTATCGGAGAATTCAATAAACGGAAGTATGAAATCCCTCAAAAAAAGCGGAGGAACGTATGAATAATCAAAGACTTGATAAATTTATTTCCTGTCAGTTGAATATGACACGCAGAAATGCTAAAAATGATATAAGACACGGTTTTGTTTCGGTCAATAACAAGGTGACTGCTGACCCTGCGTATATAATAGATACCGATAGCAATAAAGTCACACACAAAGGCAAAGATGTGGGATATGAGGAATATATTTATATACTTCTCAATAAGCCGTCAGGGATACTGTCTGCATCAAACGATAAGTCAAGACAAACGGTGATTGATTTGGTACCGCCCGAACTTAAAAGGCAGGGACTTTTTCCCGTCGGCAGATTGGACAAGGATACAACGGGACTTCTTATCATAACCGACGACGGTGCATTTGCCCACGACTGTATATCGCCCAAAAAGAATATCCCGAAGTGTTATATAGCAGGTCTTGACGGTGCTGTTACAGATGAAATGTGCAAAATTTTTGCAAAAGGTGTGGTACTTGCCGACGGTACGGTGTGTAAGAGTGCGATTTTGGAACCGATAGGCGAAAATTCGGCAAGAATTGTAATAAAAGAGGGCAAATATCATCAAATAAAGCGAATGTTCGGTACGGTAGGTCTTGGAGTAAACACACTTCACAGACACTCTGTCGGAAATCTTACCCTGCCGACGCATCTTAAAAGTGGGCAGTGTCTTAAAATGACCGAAGAACAGGTAAAATCTGCATTATCTCAAATTTAATGTACATTTTAAACAAAAAATTTTTATAACATTGGAAGAATTCATTATAGAAATTTTCGTTTGAATTTGGTATACTTATAATGCTGTGAAGTGTCAATTATAGGAGGTTTATACTTATGGCAAGTTTATCACTACGCAACGTATATAAGAGGTATCCGGGCGGTGTAACTGCTGTTTCGGATTTTAACCTTGAAATTAAGGATAAAGAATTTATTATTTTGGTCGGTCCTTCGGGTTGCGGTAAGTCTACCACACTTCGTATGGTAGCAGGTCTTGAAGAGATTTCCGACGGTGAGGTTTATATCGGCGACCGTCTTGTTAACGACGTTGCACCGAAAGACCGTGATATAGCAATGGTTTTCCAGAACTATGCTTTGTATCCGCACATGACCGTATTTGATAATATGGCATTCGGTCTTAAACTCAGAAAAACATCAAAGGACGAAATCAAACGCCGTGTTGAAGAGGCTGCAAGGGTTCTTGATATTGAGCATCTTTTAGAGCGTAAGCCGAAGGCTTTGTCCGGTGGTCAGCGTCAGCGTGTTGCACTCGGTCGTGCAATCGTTCGTGAACCAAAGGTATTCCTGCTCGACGAACCGCTTTCTAACTTGGATGCTAAACTTCGTGCACAGATGCGTACCGAGATTTCAAAACTCCATCAGCGTTTGGGTACAACGTTTATCTACGTTACCCCCGACCAGACAGAGGCTATGACGATGGGTACCCGTATCGTTGTAATGAAGAGCGGTCTTATCCAGCAGGTTGATACACCTAATAATTTGTATAAATATCCGTGCAATCTTTTCGTTGCAGGATTTATCGGTTCTCCGCAGATGAACTTTATAGAATCAAAACTTCTTAAAGAGGGTAGTGATTTCTTCGTAGAGTTTGGCTCGGAAGATACAAAAACCCGTGCAGGTGTTAAATACAAAATCAAACTTCCGGCAGATAAAAACAAGAAAGATTGCCTTGAAGCATACGTTGATAAGGAAGTTATTATGGGTATCCGTCCTGAGGACGTTCATAATGAGGAAGACCTTATTGCACAGTTCCCTGACGGTAAGGTTGAGGCTAACGTAGAAGTTACCGAACTTATGGGTGCAGAAACCTACCTTTATATGAACTGTGAAGGGCAGTCTATTAATGCACGTGTTTCGCCTACTTCTACTGCTCGTCCGGGCGACACGATTACAATTACAATTGAACCTCAAAAAATCCATTTGTTTGATAAGGATACAGAGGTTACAATTTGTAACTGAAATCGGCAAAGAAATTTATAAAAAACACTTGATTTTTACAAAATATGTGTTATAATATGTGATAGTATTCAGAAAGGTGAGTGGGGCAACCCGCTCACTTTTGTTTTGGAGGTTGTATAAATGGCAGGAGTTGCCGATAAGGTTTATAATCTTATCAAGGACACGGTTGAGGAACAGGGAGTCACACTCTGGGACGTTAAGTATTTAAAAGAGGGTGCGTCTTATTATTTAAGGGTGTTTATAGATAAAATAGGCGGTGTCAGTATAGATGACTGTACTGATGTTTCCCACGCTATTGACCCCATAATCGACGAAGCAGACCCGATTGACGGTTCTTATTATTTGGAAGTTTGTTCTGCGGGTTTAACAAGAGAACTGTGTAAGCCAGAACATTTTGAGTACGCCATAGGCAAAAAGGTAAAAATCAAACTTTTCAAATGCTTAAACGGCAGTAAGACGGTTGAGGGAAAACTTTTATCTTACGGCGAAGAAATAAAACTCTTGTGTGAAAATGAAGAAATATCTATTGATAAAAAATTAATTTCAAAGGTGAACGTAGATGAATAAAAAAATTAAAACTTTACTTATAATTACATTTTCGGTAATAATTGCTGGATTTTCTGTGAAAGTCGGTAGTATAAAATCAACTGCCGCCTCCGCTTACAGTGGTGGAATAGACTATTCTGCGGTGTTTGATGCCGCCTATTATTCAAAGACTTACAAGGATTTGAAAGCGGCTTTCGGCAATAATGAAAATGCACTGTTCAATCATTTTTTAAGTTACGGTATGAAAGAGGGAAGAGACGCAAACGGCGTTTTTGACCTTTCGTACTATAAGAATAAATACCCTGATTTGCGTAATGCATTCGGAAATAATAATGAAGCGTACTATGTTCACTTTATTACCTGCGGTGTTTATGAGGGCAGACGACCCGGCAACAGTTTTGATTGGTTTGGCTATGCTCAAACATATAATGATTTGCGTAACGCTTTCGGGAATAATGTATCATCATACTATTTTCACTATATCACTTACGGAAAAAAGGAAGGTCGTATTGCAAATTCAACCTCATTTTATAACGGAAAAGATTATTCACTTGTTTATAATAAGGATTATTATTTGAACAATTACAGCGATTTGCGTGCTGTATTCGGTGACGATGCACAGTCGCTTATAACCCACTTTATTACCTATGGTATGAAAGAGGGCAGAAGAGCAAACATTCGTTTCGACTTTAATTATTACAAAAATGCATATCCTGATTTGCAGGCGGCATTCGGCAGCGATAATACCGCTTACTATACACATTATATGCAGTTTGGATATAACGAGGGCAGATATTCATCTGAAAAGTTAATAGGTATTGATGTTTCAAAAAATAAAGGCACAATAGATTGGGAAAAGGTTAAAGCAGACGGCATTCAGTTTGCAATTATAAGAGTAGGTTATGGCAGTAATATTGAAAAGCAACACGACCCGCAGGCAATAAGAAATATGAGCGAATGTGAGCGTCTTGGTATTCCCTACGGCGTGTATTTATATTCTTATGCCAAAACGGTTTATACAGTAGATGAGAAAAACCCCCAAAGTGCAGACAGTGAGGCAGACCACGTTTTAGGTATGATAAAAGGTTTTAATCCTACACTTGGAGTTTGGTACGATATAGAAGATGCATCGCAAAACAGTCTGACAAATGATCAACTCAAAGATATTGCCATGCATTTTTTAAGCAAGGTAGAGAACGCAGGCTATGATGCCGGTGTTTATGCAAATTTATACTTTTGGAAAACTCGGTTGACTTCCGAAGATTACAACCAGTATAATCGTTGGGTTGCACAGTGGAATGATAAGTGCACTTATACGGGAGATTACATAATGTGGCAATATACTAACAGCGGTACCGTGAACGGTATAAACGGAAACGTCGATATGAATATTTACTATTTTAAATAAGGATATTTTGGAGGAAGAATAAAAAATGGCAAAGAGAATGACTGCAAAAGAGAAAAAAGATAATAAGGACTTTTTTGAAGCACTTAAACTTATGGAGGAAGAAAGGGGAATACCGAAAGAGTTTATAGCGGATAAGATTTCCGAAGCGATAGTGGTAGCCGCAAGAAAGGACTACGGCGGTAACGATATAGTATCCTGCACAATAGATACCGAAAAGGAAGTATTTACCGTTACGGCACGTAAAGAGATAGTAGACGAGGTTGAAAATCCCTTTACACAGATTTCAAAAGAGGATGCCGCACAGATAGATTCAAAATCGGTTAATGACGGATTTATTGATATAAAACTAGACCCTAAAAAGTTCGGAAGAATAGTAGCACAAAACTCAAAAAACAATTTTCGTCAGGGAGTAAGAGAGGCGGAGAGAGGTCAGGTATTGGCAGAATTCCAAAGCCGTAACAGGGAACTCGTAACGGCGGTAGTCGAAAGAGTAGACCCGAAAACCGGCAACGCAATACTTACTATCGGTCACAGTGAGGCAACACTGCCTAAACTTGAACAGGTTCCCGATGAAATTTTAAACGAGGGCGACCATATTAAGGTTTACGTTGTTGACGTAAAGGAAACCGAGAGAGGTCCTAAAATAATGCTTTCAAGAACACATCCGGGTCTTGTAAAGCGTCTGTTTGAGGCAGAAGTACCCGAAATATTTGACGGTACGATAGAGATAAAGGCTATATCACGTCAGGCAGGTTCGAGAACTAAAATGGCAGTATGGTCGGAAAATACCGAGATAGACGCAGTGGGTGCCTGCATAGGACCGAGGGGTGCTCGTGTAAATAAGATAGTAGAAGAACTTGCAGGCGAGAAAATAGATATTGTTAAATACAGCGAAGACCCCGTCGCATTTGTAAGCGAGGCACTTTCCCCTGCAAAGGTTGTATCGGTAGAGATAGAGAGTACCGAGCCTAAGGTTTGTAAGGCGAGCGTACCCGAAGCACAACTCTCCCTTGCAATAGGCAACAAGGGACAAAATGTACGCCTTGCTGCCAAACTTACGGGCTGGAAGATTGACATTCACCCCGAAAGCGGATTTTTCGGCGAATAATTATCCAACTTGAAAGGATGACGGATTTTGACCAACAGAAAAGTGCCGATGCGTATGTGTACTGCTTGCAGAGAAATGAAACCTAAAAGAGAACTTGTAAGGGTAGTAAAAACCAAAGACGGCGAAATACACATAGACACTACGGGAAAACTTGCAGGCAGAGGTGCATACGTTTGTAAAAGTGCAGAGTGCCTTAAAAAGGCAGAAAAGGCAAATACCTTTGCTCACACTTTCCAAATGAATATAGATAAAAGCATTTACGCAAATTTAAGAGAGGAGATAGAAAAACTTTGAACGATAAGTTTTTAACACTTCTCGGATTTGCGGCAAAATCAGGCAATCTGTCATACGGTATGAACAGTGCGGTGTCGTCGGTCAAGTCAGGCAGGGCAAAGATGGTGCTTGTTTGCAGTGACATATCGGACAAAAGCCGTAAAGAAATAACCTTTCATTGCGAAAATAAAGGAATTAAGGTTGTAAACCTTAATAACTGTAATATAGAAGCCGTTTCCGGTGCTATCGGTAAAAGATGCGGAATTTTATCAATTAACGACAGTTCGTTTGCAAATTCCGTTTTAAGAGGGCTAGAACAGGGAGGAAATGTTTAATGACAAATAAATATAAGATAAGTGATTTGGCGAAAGATTTCGGTATGACCTCAAAAGAAATGTGTGCAATAATTTTGGAGTGTATAGGCGAGGAGAAAAAGTCGGCGGCATCACTCGGCGAAAGGGAAATTAGTATAGTATTTGATTTTATTACTAAGAGCCACGCCGTTAAAAGTTTTGAAAAATACTTTGCATCAGGTGCGGAAACCCGTGCCGCCGCCGCAAAGGAAAGACAGAGCGAAAAGGATAAAAAATTAGCCGACCAAATGGCAATACTTGAACAGTTAAAGGCTGCTGCCGCTGCCGCAGAGGGTAAATCGGCACCTAAAAAGCAAGAAAAAGCGGTTGCAGTAGAAAAGAAAGCAGAGCCTAAAAAGGAAGAACAAAAGAAGAAACCTGCTAAAAAGTCTGCCGAGCCGAAAGAAACCAAAAAGGAAGAAAAAGAGGTATACACAGGTCCTCTTGTAGCACCGCCTAAAAAGGAAAAGAAACACGGCGAGGCACCTAACAGAGGTCCTGCACAGTTAAGGCACGTTGATACCCGTACTTCAAATGTAAACATTGATAAGTATAACGAAAAGTATGAGTCAATCGCACCTGCAAATACTATGCGTGATAACTTTACACGCAAGCAAAAGATTAAACAGAAATCACAGGATTACCGCCGTCCGCAGGGCGTTAAGAGAGAAACAGAGGCAGATAAACTCCGCCGTATGCAACTCGAAAGAATAAAGAAGACCCCCGTTACGGTTACGGTGGGCGATGAAATAACCGTCGGCGAACTTGCGGCAGGTCTTAAAAAGACGGCGGCAGAGGTTATTAAGGTACTTCTCAAACTCGGTATGATGGCAAACGTAAATCAGGTTATCGACTATGATACCGCCGAGATAGTAGTTAGCGAGATGGGTGCTAAAATCGAACGTGCGGTAGTAGTAACCATCGAAGAAAAGATTATGGACGTAACCGAAGATACCGAAGAGAACTTAAAACCGAGAAGTCCTGTTGTAGTAGTTATGGGACACGTTGACCACGGTAAAACTTCACTTCTTGACGCTATCCGTCATACTGCCGTTACAAATACCGAGGCAGGCGGAATAACACAGCATATCGGTGCTTACAGGGTAAACTGCAACGGTCAGGATATAACCTTCCTTGACACACCCGGACACGCCGCATTTACCGCTATGCGTCAAAGGGGTGCTATGGCTACCGATATAGCAATTTTGGTAGTCGCCGCAGACGACGGTATAATGCCACAAACAATAGAGGCAATAAACCACGCAAAAGCGGCAAAGGTTCAGATAATAGTTGCAATAAATAAAATGGATAAACCCGATGCTAACCCCGACCGTATTTTGCAACAACTTACCGAACATTCACTCGTTCCCGAGGAATGGGGCGGTGACGTTATATGCGTACCCGTATCGGCAAAAACGGGTGACGGTATAGATAAACTGCTTGAAAATGTACTTTTGGTATCGGAAATGCTTGAACTCAAAGCCAATCCCGATAGACGTGCAAAGGGTGTAGTAATTGAGGCTCGTCTTGATAAAGGACGTGGACCTGTTGCAACTCTGCTTGTTCAGAACGGAACGCTGAATTTCGGCGATATAATAGTCGCAGGTACATCTGTCGGTAGGGTAAGAATGATGACCGATGAAAACGGCAAAGAGGTTAAGGTTGCAGGTCCGTCTGTTCCGGTAGAGATAACGGGACTTGCGGAAACTCCGTCCGCAGGTGACGGATTTGACGCCGTTTCGGATGAACGCCTTGCAAGAGAACTTGTTGAACAGAGAAAAGAAAAGGCAAAGAATGACCTGTTTAATTCAAAAGAAAAGGTAACGCTTGACAATCTGTTCTCACAATTGAGCGAGGGCGATTTGAAATCGCTTAACGTAATCGTAAAGGCGGACGTTCAGGGAAGTGTTGAGGCGGTTAAGGACAGTCTTGAAAAACTTTCCAACGAAGAAGTTAAGGTTAGCGTAGTACACGGCGGTGTAGGTGCTGTAAACGAGTCTGACGTTATGCTTGCACAGACTTCGGGTGCCATAATAGTAGGCTTTAATGTACGTCCCGATGCAGTTGCAAAGGCGGCGGCAGAGCGTGACGGTGTAGATATTCGTATGTATAGGGTAATATACGATTGTATTGAAGAAATAGAGTCTGCTATGAAGGGTATGTTAGCACCGAAATACAGAGAAAACATACTCGGAACGGTTGAAGTCCGTAACACCTATAAGATTTCAAATGTCGGTACTATCGCAGGAAGTTACGTTACAAACGGAAAGGTTACAAGAGCGTGTCAGATTCGTGTCGTTCGTGACGGTATAGTAATTGCCGAAGATGCAATATCTTCACTCAGGCGTTTTAAGGACGACGTAAAAGAGGTCGCACAAGGTTATGAGTGCGGTATAGGTCTTGAAAAATTTGCCGATATTAAAGAGGGCGACGTTTTTGAGGCGTTTATAATGGAGGAGTACAGAGATTAATGGCAGGATTTAAACTTGACCGTGTAACTTCCGATATAAAACTTGCACTGTCCGAACTGTTGCGTGACGTTAAGGACCCTAGGGTAAGTAAACTTTTAAGTATAGTAAAACTTGACGTTTCGGGCGATATGTCCTATGCTACGGTTTATGTCAGTGCAATAGAGGGCAAGGAAGCGACAAACGAGTCAGTAAAGGTACTTAATAAAAGCGTATCGGGTTATCTTCGCCGTGAACTCGGCAGGGCTTTAACACTTAGAAAAGTGCCCGAACTTCGTTTCGTTGCCGATAATTCCATAGAAAACAGTGCACATATTTCAAAAATAATAGACTCTTTTAATGACAAATAATGTTGTTTTGAAAGGAAAGTTATGAAAAAGTATAGGGATACATCTTGTTTTTCAATTTCTCTTCGCCAAACGGCAAGATTTCTTAAAAAACACGATAACTTCGTAATACTGACCCATTCGTCACCTGACGGGGATACCTTGGGTGCTGCTTATGCACTTTATTACGGACTTAAAGAAATCGGGAAAATAGCGTCGGTTATATGCCCTGATGTCATACCCGAAAAGTACGGATATTTTATAAGCGAAACCGACCATGTCGAAAAGGACAAGGCTACCGTAATATCGGTGGACGTTGCGGATAAAAGACTTTTGGGTTCTCTTGAAGAGGATTTCGGCGATAGGGTGGAACTTAGTATTGACCATCATATTTCAAACGTTGGTTTTGCAAAGTATTTGTATCTTGATGCCACCTCTTCGGCTACGAGTGAAATTGTATTTGAATTGTTGAGCCTTATGAAGGTAAATATCAACGATACTACTGCAAAGGCACTGTATACGGGTATAGTTACCGATACGGGCTGTTTTAAGTATGCAAATGTGACTGCAAAAACCCATATTATTACATCAAAATTATATGAATATAATATTGATGCGGTCGAAATAAACAGAATAATGTTTGATACTAAATCCAAAAAACTTTTAGAACTTGAAAGAATGGTGCTTGATACGGCGGAATACCACTTTGACAGTAGATGTATCGTGCTTTCGGTCACCGAGGAAATGCAGGAAAAGACAGGCTGTTGCGGTCCCGACCTTGAAGGCATAGCCGTAATATCAAGGAGTGTAGAGGGCGTAAAGGTAGGAGTTACTATTAAGCAGGTTGATACCGAGGAGTTTAAAATATCCGTTCGTACCTATGACCCGTTCAACGCTTCGGATATTTGTAAGAGATTAGGCGGCGGAGGACACAAGGGAGCGGCAGGTGCTACCGTAAAGGGAACGCTTGATGAGGTTAAGTCTGTAATATTAGAGTCTGTAAAGCAATCGTTGGAGGAAACGTATGCAGGGACTTCTTCTGATAAATAAGCCTGAAAACAAAACTTCATACGGTGCTGTGGCACAGATAAAAAGGATAACGGGAGAACGCCGTGTAGGGCATACGGGGACACTTGACCCTATGGCTACGGGGGTATTGCCGATATTTTTAGGACGTGCTACGGCACTTTCGTCATATTTAATTGAGGCGGATAAGACCTATACAGCACGTATAAAACTCGGTGTAGTTACCGACACCTGTGATATAACGGGTAAGGTTTTAGAAGAAAACAATGTTACGGTCAATAATGATGATATACTAAATATACTTAATAAATTTAAAGGTAAACAAAAACAGACACCGCCGATGTTCAGTGCCTTAAAAAAAGACGGTGTAAGACTTTATAAACTTGCACGTGAGGGTAAAACGGTCGATATTCCAAAGAGGGATATAGAGGTATT
Organism: uncultured Clostridia bacterium; assembly: GCA_937884625.1. Taxonomy (GTDB): domain Bacteria; phylum Bacillota; class Clostridia; order Oscillospirales; family Acutalibacteraceae; genus UBA737. The sequence goes on along the minus strand of CALGCE010000213.1, from coordinate 5,645 downwards.
CTCTTTAAAACAGTTATTACCTCTTGACGAAAATCACGAGTTTAGTTTCGAAACTTCCCTTTCAAAGGGTACATATATCCGTTCACTTTGTATGGATATAGGCAATAAACTTGGTTGCGGTGCTACTCTTACATCCCTTTGCCGAACCTATGTATCGGGATTTGATATTCAAAAATGCGTAGAACTTCAAAAACTTACAAGTGAAAACGTAAAAGACTATATATTAAATGAAGAAATTGCAGTCGGTCATTTTTCTGAAATTTCGGTCACACAAAAACAGGCGGTACGTTTTTGTAACGGCGGTCAACTTGCGTTTGAAAGACTCAAAAATACCGACTTTGAAAACGGCAAAATATATAGGATAAAATTTGAAAACATCTTTGTAGGTCTTGGTGTGGCAGATACCAAGAACTCACAAATCGCAATAAAGTGCATAATTAATGATATACGATAGGAAGTGACGGGCGGTATGAAGGACGCATTGGTTTTGGGTACATTTGACGGCTTACATAAAGGTCATCAAAATGTTATAGAAAGTGTCAATGGATATAATATACAGGCAATAACCTTTAAAATACCGCCAAAGTCAGTTTTAAACGGCAAAACAGAACTTCTTATGACTTATGAAGATAAGGTCAAAGCACTTAAAAGTTTTGGCGTATATGATGTGGTTGCTTTTGAATTTGACGACGTCTGCGATATGCAAAGCGACGACTTTTTACAACTTTTATATAATAAATACCGCCCGTCTGCAATTGCCTGCGGTTTTAACTACCGTTTCGGCAAAAACGCAAAGGGCGACACGCAAAGTTTAAGTAAATTCTGTAATGATAAAAAAATAGATTTCTTTTGTTGCAGTGAAACCTTAATTGATGATAAAACTCTTTCGTCCACCTTTATAAGACAGTTGATAAAAGACGGTAAAATGAATATTGCAAAGGATTTCATATACGGCGGTTTCGGTTTTGACGGCGAGGTAATACACGGCGACGAGCGTGGCAGACAGATTGGATTTCCTACGATAAATCAAGTATATCCCGATTTGCTAGTACGACCTAAATTCGGCGTTTATAAATCAACAGTGGTGGTAGACGGTAAGCAGTACCAAAGTATAACCAATATAGGAATAAGACCTACCTATAAAACAGCAAATGTTATGTGTGAAACTCATATATTTAATTTTTCAGAAAATTTATACGGAAAAACGGTAAAAATAAGGTTAAAGAATTTTTTAAGGGAAGAAAAAAGGTTTAACAGTATTATACAGCTTAAAGAACAAATAGAAAATGACGTTAAATCGTTGACAATTTGCTAAATTTAAAATAAAATTATTATGTGGAAAGGGGTATTTACAGTATGAAAAAAACTTTTATAAACATAATTGCCGTTATGGTGGCGGTTTGTTTAGTATCACTTTGCGGATGCACGAGTTTCGATAAGAATTACGGTACTCAAAGCAAACCGCAAAACACAACCTCTGATAAAAAGGATATAAAAATCCCCGAAATAAAATCGGACGATGAGATTATGCCTACCTATTTGGATATAAGTTTATATGATGAAGAAAACTATGCCGATATTTATTTAGGCGAAAAGTATAAGTATAATATTACCTATTGCGGAAGCGAAATAAAGGTACCCTCTTCGTATAAGGAAATGATTAAAAAGGGTTTTAAAGTAGCCGAAAACAGTGAATTTACACCAGATTCGATTATACTTGCAGGTAAATCTGCCGAAGTTGTCTTCGTAAACGGGTACAATAAACTCATTAATGCCGTATTTTATAATTCAGGCAAATCGTCGGTAAGTTTAAAAAAATGTCCTATTGTTAAAATAAGAGTTGCTGAAAATATACTAAATAATCCTGATTCACAGTACGGTCAGTTTTGGGTTAACGGCGTAAGTAACGAGTCGGCTATTACCGATATAGTAGAGTATTTGGGTTCGCCGTCACATTTTTACAGGGTAAATGAAAATGAATACTATCTTGATTATTTTCTGTCGTCCAAGGATAAACGCACGGGAATAACAGTATATGTAAGTCCTATGGAGGACGTTGTAAATTCAATAGAAATTTCTTATTATTAATTCGGAGATGTTTTAAATGGCAAATAATAATTGTTTTTCGTCGGCTGATATTCTGTTGCCGAAAACGGGATTTGAAAAATGGGCGGTAATAGCCTGTGACCAGTATACTTCTGAGCCTGAATATTGGGCGGATGTTGAAAATACGGTAGGCAACAGTCCGTCGGCACTTAGAGTTGTTTTACCCGAAGTGTATTTAAGCGACGATAACTCAAAAAGAATATCAGATATAAACGAAAATATGTATACATATCTTGAAAACGGCGTTTTCAGTGAGTATAACGATACGGTAGTTTACGTTGAGAGGGTAGACAGTGTAGGCAATTTGCGTAGGGGTATAATAGGTAAAATAGACCTTGAAGAATATGATTATGCACCCAAAAGTAAACTTTCTGTAAGGGCTACCGAACAGACGGTATTGGAGCGTATTCCTCCGAGAGTTGAGATAAGAAAAGACGCACCGCTTGAACTTCCCCACGTTATGTTGCTAATAGATGACGAAAAAAAGCAAATAATAGAGAGTCTGCCAAAAAGGATAAATTTGAGTGTTTGTATAATTTCAAACTGATGAAAAATGCAGGAAGTATAGCAGGATATAAAATTGATAAAGATACTCAAAATGAAATTATAGATTTACTAAATAAGTTAAGGGACAAGCATAACGGTCTTTTATTCTGCGTAGGTGACGGTAATCACTCACTTGCAACGGCAAAAGAGTGTTATAAATTAAACAAAACCGAGCAGTCACGCTATGCACTTGCTGAAATTGTCAATATTCACGATACTTCGCTTGAATTTGAACCTATTTACAGGGTGGTATTCGGAGTTGATGCAAACAGTATAATTAATGAGTTTGTCGCAAACTGCGGTGGCGAGTATAACGGCAGTGATGCTCAAAAGTTTACTTGCGTGTTTGGCAAAGAGAAAAAAGAGATTTGTGTCAAACCGACTGCAAAACTGTGTGTCGGTACACTTCAACAGTTCCTTGACGAATATTTAAAACTACATAATGGCGTAAAAATCGACTATATTCACGGTGTAGATTCTGTTACAAAACTTTGCCAAAAGGAAAATACGGTAGGCTTTATATTTGACGGTATGCGTAAGGACGAGTTGTTTGATGCCGTACTTTGTGACGGCTCTTTGCCCCGAAAGACATTTTCTATGGGTCACGCCAACGATAAACGTTTCTATATTGAGGCGAGGAAAATAAAGTAAAAACAATTTGGTTGACATAATAACTGAAAAATTGTATAATAAAAGTTAATAAAGACAATATGTAGTGTTTGGGGGATAAAAAATGACTGCAAGAGTTAGAATTTTTAGTCTGCTTATGTGTGTAGTTATGATTTTTTGTTCCCTGAATTTATTTTGTCTTAACACCGTTGCGGACGGTGAACAAAAGGCATATATAACAACCACCGTTAACGTGCGTGAGGCTCCGGGTACTTGGAATGCTTCAAAGGGTACTATTGGGAGTGGTATGGTTTTTGTTTTAGGCAGCCAGTATGACACCGACGGTGATTTGTGGTATTTAATCAGAACATCTGACGGGTTGGAAGGTTATGTTTACAGTAAGTATATAGTCTTACAGTCCACGCCTCAGTACGATGAAAACTTCGAACAAAATCTTTCAAACTTCCCCGAAAGTTACAGAAGTCCTTTAAGGGAACTTCACAACCTTTATCCAAATTGGAAATTTACAGCACATAATTTGGATATTACTTTTGACGAAGCGGTAGATTCCCAGTACGGTGTGGTAAATGTTGGGGATACGAGAAAATGGGTTGAATTAACATATTATGGTGAGCAATGGCGTGATCAGAGGGCAAATTTGGGTGACAACAAATGGATTGAAACGGATCCCGGTTGGACATATGCAAACCGTCAGGCAATAGCCTATTTTGTAGACCCGAGGAATTCACTTACTGCTAATAAAATATTTGCGTTTATGCAACAGTCGTATGACGCTGCACAAACGGAAAACGAATTGCGAACGGTAGTTGCGGGGACATTTTTAGCAAACGGTTATGGCGGAAATCCCGACGCTTACATAAACGATATTATGAACGCCGCAAATAAGACCGGTGTCGGTTCCTGCGTCATAGCATCTGCGATAATAGCGGAGCAGGGTGTTAATGGGAACAGTGACTTGATTTCGGGGAATTATGCAGGATATGAGGGGTATTATAACTTTTTTAACTTTGGTGCAAGTGGCAGTACAAGGGAAGCAATAGTAACTTCGGGATTATCAAAAGCAAAGGAATACGGTTGGAACTCTATAAGTAAGTCTATTTTAGGCGGAGCCGAGTGTTATGCCGATGGCTATACAAAAGTAGGACAAGACACCTTTTATTATAAGAGTTTTAATTTCATAAATAAAATTTATTGGCATCAGTTTGACCAGTCTTTATACGGTGCCTGGACAAAAGCCGGTGTATTAAAGAAAGCGTTTATCGGAAATCAAAATGCAACGCTTACATTTAAAATACCTGTATTTAAAGGAATGCCGGGTACGGCAACGCCTGAACCGACTTTAAATCCTACGCCAACACCCACCAATCCACCCGTTACACCAACGCCTACCCCGTCGGTTTCACGTGGAGATGTAAACGGTGACGGTAGGATAAATGTTGTTGATTTGGCATCTGTTAAACTTCATATATTGGGCAAAACCATCCTTACGGGTGATAAATATAACCGTGCGGATGTAAACGGTGACAGCAAGGTAAATGTTATTGATTTGGCTTCTGTCAAACTTCATATACTTGGCAAAGTAACTATTAGTTAGGGGACTTTAATTTGAAAAAAACGGTAAAAAGAATAGTATTGTTAGTTATTGTAATTTGTTTGTTTGTTTCGCTAATACCGCTGTCAGTTTCGGCATCTTCCGCTTCGGTTTCTGCGGGAACATATAATGTGGGAGACACCGTAAAGGTTTCAATTAGGTATACAGCCGATAACAATATTGCATCGGTTGAGGGTACTCTTTCATACAATTCAAGCGTTTTGCAGTATGCGGGGATTTCGGGCGTACCTGCTGACGATGCGGTGGTATCCGGAGGCTCGGTACATTTCCTTGATACGGCGTTTTCCGGTAACACCAAAACGGGTTCGTATACTGTAACGTTTAAGGCAATAGCGGTCGGAACATCATCAATGGGACTTAATATTGAGGGTGGCGACAGCAGTCAAGCATATCCTGCCAACGCAAATTCTGTTGTTACCGTAAAAACCCCCGAGCCGTCATCTAATGCAAATCTTTCGTCTATTACCGTTACAAATGCTACCCTTTCTCCCGGATTTTCAAGCAACACAACAAATTACGTTGCTACCGCTAAATACAGTGTTGATAAGGTTACAATAAAAGCAACTGCGGTACATAATAAAGCGAATATCGTAGGGGCGGGAACTTTTGATATTAAGGTAGGCGATAATAATCATACGATTACCGTAACCGCAGAAAACGGTACTAAAAAAAGTTATGAAGTCAATGTAAAGCGTTTGACACAGGAAGAAACGGCAATTTTAGAAGAACAGGAACGTGCAAGTGACCCGTC
>CALGCE010000212.1 GCA_937884625.1 uncultured Clostridia bacterium | reverse complement strand
TCCGTATGTTTGGCGTTATTTTGTGTGTGGCTGGCACAAAGCTTTCCGCTAAAGAGCGGTTTTTTTGCACGCTGGCGTATATGCCCAAAGCCACCGTACAGGCGGCAATAGGCTCCGTACCATTATCTTTGGGACTGCCGTGCGGTAAAATCGTACTTTCGGTAGCCGTACTCTCAATACTTATTACCGCACCTCTCGGTGCTATTTGTATGGATACAAGTTATAAAAAATTGCTGAAAATAAGGACCTGACATTTTTATGTCAAGTCCTTATTTTTTCAAGTTGTTTTTAGATATATAAAGTATTTATTTTTTGTCTAAACTTTTTTAAAGGTCACTTCACAATGCCAACCTCTTAATTTGGTAAAAATTAATCTTCTTTCTCCTCAACAACAGTTTCTTCTGCAACCGTTTCGGTAACAGTGGGTTGTTCTTCTACGGGTAATTCCTCAACTGCGGGTTCAACTGCTACTTCTTCGGTCGGTTCAGTTTCCTGCGGTTCTTCTTCAATCAAAGCACGGATTGAAAGACTGACACGCTTCTTTTCCAAATCAACGGCGGTAATCTTTGCGTCGATTTCCTGACCTATCGAAAGTTCGTCCTGCGGTTTTACGACGTGTTTATTGGCAATTTGCGAAATATGAATAAGACCGTCAATTCCCGGTAATATTCTTGCAAACGCACCGTAAGAAGTCATACTGACTATCTTTACATTTACAACGTCATCAACACTGTATTTACTCTGGAAGATAGTCCAAGGATTATCCTCTGCTTTTTTGTATCCCAAAGAAATTTTTCTCTTTTCACTGTCAAGTGCTTTAACGTAAACTTCAATGGTATCTCCGACAGATACAACCTCAGACGGATTTTTAATGCGAGTCCACGAAAGTTCCGAAATGTGTACCATTCCGTCAACACCGCCGATATCTACAAATGCACCGTATGAAGTAATAGACTTAACAATACCCGTAAAGCGGTCGCCTACTGCAATATTCTCCCAAATTTTATTCTCTTGTTCTTTGCGTTGCTCACGAAGTACGCTTTTAATAGAGCCTACTGCCCTGCGACCACGACCGATTTCAATAATACGGAAAGATACTTCTTTATCTTTAAGTTCATCAAGCGGGTCATTTCTTGAAGCGGTTGCCTGTGAAGCAGGAATAAATACACGGACGTTATTAGAATAAACGACAACACCGCCCTTAATAACATCTTTAACTACACCGCTTAAAATCTCACCGGATTCTTTGGCAGATACTATATTATCCCAACCGGCAATAGCATCGTAACGACGCTTTGAAAGCATTGCGGTACCTTCCTGATCATTAATCTTCATAATGATAAGATTAAATGTATCGCCAACCTTAACCTCATCTTCAAGCCTTACATTTGGGTCAAGAGAAAACTCGTCCGCAGTTATGTAGCCGGCAAGACCCCTGCCTATATCCACCTGTATTTCAGATGAATTAACGGCAAGTACCGTACCGCATACCTTTTGGTCACCCGTAAGGTTGCTTAATGACGCCTCAAATGCTTCCTCATCCGTCATTTCCTCAAAACTTTTTTGAACAGTTACATTTCCCTCCGTCTGTTCGTCAACCGGTTGTAAAATTTCCGACATGGTTTTAATAACCTCCTTTATTATCCCCGCCGGCGTAGATGCACCGGCGACAACTCCAACAGATACACTATCACAAAACCAATCCGACTTTAATTCATCGGCGGTTTCAATGAGGTGTGTATTTTTGCAAAGCGAAGAGCAAACGTCAAATAACTTTGAGGTATTTGAACTGTGTCTGCCACCAATGACAATCATAGTGTCATTTTTCATTGACAGGTCCTGTGCTTCACTTTGCCTCATTGAAGTCGCATTACATATTGTATCAAATATTTTTGCATTTGTACATACTTTTTTTAAAAAATCTTGCGTAAAAGTCCATTTTTTTGCGTTAAAAGTGGTTTGTGACACCACAGAAATGCCATTTTTGTTAAATTCAGGGTGATTTTTAAACAAAGTTTCAAGTTCACCGGCAGACGAAAATACGTAAGATGCACCCTTACAATGTCCTCTTATGCCTAAAACTTCCTGATGATTTTCATCACCTGCAATTAAAATTATGTCGCCTTTCTCACTTTGTTCTGCGACAATTTTATGAATTTTTGCAACAAAAGGACAGGTGGCATCTACTACCGATTTTGCACATTTTACAGCATTATCATATATTTCTTTTGATACCCCGTGAGAACGGATAACTAATGTTTCATCACTTTTTACATGGTTTACGTCCTCAACTATTCTCACTCCCCTGTTACACAGTTCATCTACCATTTGGGGATTATGTATTATAGGACCTAACGTGCATACATTAGTGCCTTTATCAAGTAAATCATATACAGTTTGTACCGCTCTGTTCACACCGAAACAAAATCCGGCGGTTTTTGCCAGTGTTATCTTCAATTAATACCCTCATTTACAATTTTTAATAGAAGTTCAAGCGACTGCTCAATATCAAGATTCGTAGTATCTGCCAATACTGAATCATCTGCAGGTTTAAGCGGTGCTATATCCCTGTGGGAATCGTTATAGTCACGCTTTTCAATGTCGTCATAAACCGATTTATAATCGGTCTTTATACCCTTTTCGCAAAGTTCTTTATATCTGCGGTCTGCACGGGCTTTTACCGATGCTGTAAGAAAAATCTTAACAGTAGCGTTTGGAAGAACTACCGTTCCTATATCCCTGCCGTCCATCACAACGTTATTTTCCCTTGCAAGTTTACGCTGCATTTCAAGTAAAAATGCTCTTACAGGAGGTTTTGCCGAAACGGCAGACGCCATCATAGATGCATCAGGCGTTCTTATACTGTCGGTAACGTCAGCACCGTCAAGAAAGACCTTTTGTTCCCCTGATATGTACTTAATGTCAACATCGGTATCTAAAAGACCTTTTTCAATATCACATTTAAGGTCGGTATCGTAACCCAAACCCATAAATTTGAGTCCCACAGTGCGGTATAATGCACCGGTATCAACG
>CALGCE010000211.1 GCA_937884625.1 uncultured Clostridia bacterium | reverse complement strand
CACAGGCGGAGCAACTTTGGCAGCAGCAAAAGCTGGAGCAGCAGTCACTCATGTTGATGCCGCAAAGGGAATGGTTGCCTGGGCTAAAGAAAATGCAGTCGATTCAGGACTTGCGGAGGCTCCTATAAGATGGCTTGTTGATGACTGTATGAAGTTTGTTAAGCGTGAAATACGCAGGGGCAATAAGTATGATGCCGTTATTATGGACCCACCGTCATACGGCAGGGGACCTAACGGCGAGGTTTGGAAATTAGAACAGCAACTCTCCGAATTACTTTTAGATGTAGGTAAACTTTTAAGTGATAATCCCGTTTTTTTCTTTTTAAATTCGTATACGGGCGGTCTTTCGCCTACAATACTTAATTATATGGTAAAGCAGAATATTGCACCGAATAATAAAGGTATAATATATACCGATGAGATAGGATTGAAAATAACTAAACGGGATATGGTACTTCCGTGCGGTGCTACAACCGTTTGGACAAATGACAATGGATAATATAATTGAAGTAAAAAACGTAACCTTTGAATACAGTGATGATGAAAGGCAAAAAACTGTCATTAATGATTTTACAATCAACATTGAAAGAGGCAGTTTTACGGTTATTTTAGGTCATAACGGGTCGGGCAAGTCAACACTTGCAAAACTGCTTAACGGTCTTTATAAGCCTGTTTTGGGCGACATTTTAGTTGACGGAATGAACACCAAAGACGAAAACTGCGAAATAGAAATTAAACGCAGGGTAGGTATGGTGTTTCAAAATCCCGATAATCAACTTGTAGCATCAATAGTTGAAGAAGACGTTGCCTTCGGTCCTGAAAATTTAGGACTGTCACCTGACGAGATTAGAAATAGAGTTGATGAATCTTTAAAAACAGTTGGTATGTATGAGTTTAGAAAATCAACACCGCATCATCTTTCAGGTGGACAAAAGCAGAGAATTGCAATTGCAGGTATACTTGCAATGCGTCCGCAGTGTATTGTTCTTGATGAGCCTACCGCTATGCTTGACCCAAAGGGCAGGCGAGAGGTTATGGATACAATCAGACGTCTCCATGATGACCTCGGTATGGCAGTGGTTTATATAACGCACTACATGGATGAGGCGGCACTCGCCGACCGTGTCATTGTAATGGAAAAGGGCGACATACTCTTTGACGGCACACCTCTTGAGGTTTTCCAGAATGTTGAAAAACTCAGGTCTGTTGGACTGGATGTTCCACAGTCAACAGAGCTTGCACTAGAGCTTGGACTTCCTGACAAGGTATTAACCCCAAGCGAATGTGCAGATGCTATAATTCGCAGTTTCAAATAGAAACTTGAAAGGATAACGTAATGTCAATTCTTAGAACTGACAATTTAACACATAAGTACTCAGTTGATACTCCGTTTGAGGTGACAGCGCTTGATAGCGTGAGTCTTGATATCGAAGAGGG
>CALGCE010000210.1 GCA_937884625.1 uncultured Clostridia bacterium | reverse complement strand
AAAGCCGTAGCTTGCGTAAGCGGTCACTTTTGAAGCTTCGTAAATCGAGAAATATTTTCTGACCCACTCGGTTGTAACAAGAGTATTTGAATGTTCAAACATAACACCTTTCGGAAGTCCCGTAGAACCCGAAGTGTAGAGCATAACAAACAAATCGTTTAAAGAGGGGACAGGTAATTTCACGTCACAGTCTTTAAGTGATGCTATTTGCTCGGTTGACATTCTGATTCCCGTAAACTCATCGGTTATCACGTATTTAAATTCGGGTGCGTAAATTAACATCATAGCACCTGAATCCAAAACCATTAAATTAAGTCTTTCGGGAGGATAGGTCGGGTCTAACGGCAGATAAGCACCGCCTGCTTTAAGTATTGCAAGAGAGCATAAAAGCATATGCTCACATCTTGGTATAAGTACACCTACGACCTTTTCTCTGCCCACACCGTTTTTAACAAGGTGTTTTGCAAGTATATCGGTTATACTGTCAACCTCACGGTAGGTATACTTTTTATCGCAGTATACAAGACAGATATTATCAGGTGTTTTTTGTACCTGATTTCTAAACAAATCAACCACAGTTTTACTGTTTTCATAGGGGTATTCGGTTTTATTAAATCCGTCAAGCGTTTTTAAATCCATACCGTCGGTAAGTTCTATTTCGCCGAGCGTACTTTTATTTAGCATACCGTAAACCACATTAAAATAAAGGTTTACAAAACTGTTTATCAGTTCTTTTGTATAAAGCGATTGCTTGTAGTGTGCCATAACCTTATATCCGTTTTCGGTGTTTATAACCATAACGTCAAGGTTTGACTGCGTGTCTTTCATTTCGATATTGCTGACGGTGATTTTTCCGTCCTTTATATCGGCACCGCTAAACAGTTCTGCCTGATAAATAAATACTATATCGGTATTAACGCCGTAGTTTGAAGAGAGTTCGCCGAAAGATATACAGTCGTGGCTCATAGTATTAAAGAAGTCGTCCTGCACTTTTGGTAAAAACTCACTTATTTTAGCATTTTCATCAAAATTATAATATAACGGAAGTGTTTTTACGAACATACCGACAGACTGTGAAAGCCTGTAATCGTGGCGTCCGTTATTAACCGTGCAGAACAGACTGTCGTTCATACCGTTAAATATACCGAGTGTATAGGCAAATGCACCCAAAAACAGTGTGTTTTCGGTGATTTTATTTGCCTTTGTAAAGTTTATTACGTCATTTGAATTGAATTTTTTATCCGCACTTACGATAATTCTTCCTGCACTATCAGGTGTGTTTTCTATAACTACATCGGGAATTATACTGCTGTCGCAGTCGATACCGTCAAATTTCTCCTTAAAGAAATCCTGTGCATTTTTATATTCTTCGCTTTGTTTTAATTTTTCTTCAAAGTCTGACATATCAAATACCGTAAGTTCTTCTTTCGGTATTTTATCTCCGTCATAAACGGCGGATATTTGCGATACGAAAACTTCACAAGAAGTGCCGTCAAACACAATATGATGAATATCAAATGCAAAATAAAGTTTATCCTTTTTCTGCCAAATCTCAAATCGGTACAGCGGTCCGTTTTCAAGGTCAAACGGTCTTACGAAATTTTTACATTCCTCTTTTATGCTTTCTACCGTCTTTTCGGTTACGGTAATTTGTCTATCCTCATAAATCATAGACGGAACACCTTCAGGTGTGCCTATCTTAACATTCAGTGCCTTATGATTTTTTGCAACCGTTTTTACGGCATTTATAAATTTATCTTTATCGGTACCCTTAGGCAATCGGCAAAGCATAGGTATGTTATACATTACCGACTGTACATTTTCGACACATTCAAGATATACGCCCTTTTGAGACTGCGTAAGCGGACAGACTTTCGGAATATCATCAAGATGTACTATTTGCGTATTGTTTTCGCCACTGTAAAGTTTTGCTATCTCCCTTGGTGTACTGTTTTTAAGTATTTTATCGGGGGTAATGCTTTTAATTCCTATCGTTTCAATAAGTTTAAGTACCTTAATAGAATCTCCGCCGAGTGCGAAGAAATTATCAAGAACGCCAACCTTTCCGCAGTTAAGTACCTTTTCAAAACTCTCGCATATGGTTTTTTCAATGTCATTTTGCGGGGATACGTACTTTACTTTGTACATTTCCGCTTTTGGAGGCAGAAGTGCTTTTCTGTTGAGTTTGCCGTTTTGGTTTTTAGGCATTTCATCAAGTCTTACAAAGTATCTTGGTATCATATAATCGGGCAGTTTTTCTTTAAGGACTGCCTTTATTTTATCGTCGCTTATTTCCGTTTTTTCCACATAATAAGCGACAAGATACATTGAATTATTATCCTCAAATGCCTTGACAACTGCAATATCAATTTGAGGAATATTTGTAAGCAGGGTTTCTATTTCCAACGTTTCAACCCTTTGACCGTTGATTTTTACCATCCAGTCTTTGCGGTTTACATAATACAGCAAGCCGTTCTCATCCTGACGAAAAAGGTCGCTGGTATGAAGCCAGCCGTCCTTGAACAATTCCGCAGTCTGTTCCGGTTCTTTGTAATAACCCTTGCTGAAATGCCCCTTCAGACACAACTCTCCCACTTCTCCCCTACGGACTTCGTTACCTTCTTCATCCACAATTCGGCATTCAATATCGTGTTTAGGCCTTCCTACCGGCACTTCATCAACCATGGTTTCCGGCACTTCATACAAGGCAATGGAACCAGCTGCTTCGGTCATGCCATAAAGGTTATACAAGACAAAACCATCGCGCGAACACTGGTGCTCCAACTTTTCGCCCAAAGCAACGATACTCCTCAATTTCTTACTGTGATTATGAAAGACTGGAAGCATGGCCGGTGGAATGTAACAGACTGTGATGCCGTGATCGGCAATATAGTTCTCCAATAGTTTGGGATTCGACCTTACCTCACTGCTGAAGAAATGCGTTTCACCGCCAGCAATCAGCACATCATACACGCAAGCTACGGCGATGAAATAGAATGGACCCAAGTAGCCAATCACATCAACAGATGTAAAAGCACTTTTGTCGACGGTATGAGGTGAAGCCCACCCTAAAGAATCAAAATCCATCAACACGCCTTTCGGATTGCCCGTACTGCCGGAAGTATATATCAACAAAGCATTTTCTTCTGCATCAGGAATCTCTCCGTCCACGGGAATGGTTTTAAGGATTTCCTGCATGGCGGCATCGTCAATCAGCAATGGACTTTCACAATGTCCCATAATGTAATCCACACGGGCTTGCGGAAACACATCGCCTAATGGGACAGCAGCGCAATGCGAAAGCCAAAGGCCCAACTCCACGGCCAGGTATTCGGCTCCTGCCGCAATCTTGATGGCTACGAAAGAACCGGGAGCTATGTCATGTCTTTTCAAGTATGCCACTGTCTGACGAGCTATACCATAGATTTCGCCGTATGTGGTTTTTCTTTCTCCGTTTTGATCCACAATAGCGACCTTGTTCTCATAATTTGCTATTGATTTTAGAATTTTATTGATAAAATTCGATTCCATTTTTATCTATTTTGATTTTTAATATTCCAAGTCATATAGGTCACATTCTGACCGTACATAAATTTATAATCCAATTTAGGAGTAAATGCCGTCACAATTTTCAAACCGAAATTTTTCTTATCTTCAGTCAAAGTGGACGGATCAAACGGCTTTCCGTCATCTTTCAACACCACCGTCAATTCATTGTCGTTGGACATTATTCTAACATCGAAAAAATGATCTTCATTGCTATAATCTCCGTGAATGGCAATGTTATACATCATTTCCTCGGTACTGAGCATGACATCGCCGCACAATTCCGCATCCTTGACATTGCTATTCAGGAAACGGCGTATTTCGGGCAATGAATTTCCTACTGATATAATCGAAGCCTGTATGG
>CALGCE010000209.1 GCA_937884625.1 uncultured Clostridia bacterium | reverse complement strand
AACAAGGTGTCCCGTAATAGCGGCACGGACGGCAATCTCTGCGGTTTCTTCGTCACGTATCTCTCCGACCATTACTACATCAGGGTCCTGACGCAAAATAGAACGCAGAGCCGATGCAAAGGTCAAATTTGCTCTTGGGTTAATTTGAGTTTGGTTAACACCGAGCATGGTATACTCAACAGGGTCTTCAACGGTTACAATATTAACAGTTGGATTATTAAGTTCTTTTAAGAATGAATAAAGCGTCGTGGATTTACCGCAACCCGTAGGACCGGTAAGAAGTATAATTCCGTGCGGACGTGCTAACATCTTATCAATAAGTACGCTTTCGGTATCAGTAAAGCCAAGGTCAGAACGGGTAAAATGGAATGATGACTTATCAAGTATTCTTATAACGAATTTTTCGCCCGATACGGTAGGAAGTGACGATACACGGAAGTCATATTCCTTACCGCCTATTACCATATTAATTCGTCCGTCCTGAGGAATACGGTGTTCGGATATATCCATACCCGACATAATTTTAAGTCTTGCACAAATTGCGGCATAGGATTCGATAGGGAAGTCGGCACGTTCTTGCAGGTCGCCGTCTATACGGTATCTTACCTTAACCTTTTTTTCAAAAGGTTCAATATGTATATCACTTGCACGGTAGGGAATAGCCTCTTTAATTATCGAATCAACAAGTCTTACAGCAGGGTTATTAATAACGTCATCTCTTTGGGTTATTAAGCCTTGTATGCCCTCACTGTCGGCAAAAAGGCGTTCGTCCTTTTCGGAATTGAGGTCATTTAATGCCTTTGAGGTTGAAATAACGGCGGCAATTGAGTCTATATAACGCTCAATTTGGGTAGGCGGTGTCAAAATACAGTCAATTGGACACGGATAACATACCGATATTGCAGAGAGTGCATTACAGTCAAGCGGTTTTCCGACTGCTATTATAAGTGTACCGTCTTTTTCGATAGTTACGGGGATAAATTTGTGCTTTTGAATAAGACTGAAAGAAAACTTATCAAGTAACTCCTTATTAATATCCAACATATCGAGTTCGATAAACGGCATACAGTGGTAATCTGCAAGTGCTTCGAGTTCGGTTGTTTCGGTAGTAATTTCTTTTAGTAAAAGATAGTCACGGGCAGTAGTATGCAGACGGTGGCTATCCTCTAAAATCTGTTCTACGTCCTTTTTCTTGATTAACTTTTTATACACATAAAATTGTAATAAATCTTCGTTTATATTCATAAGTTAACTCCGTTTCCTTTTAAACAAGACTTGTCATAATTGAAATCATCGGCGAGTAAATTGCAATAAACAGTACACCTATGATACCGCCCATAATTATAAGCATAGCGGGTTGAATTTTTGCGGTAACTGATGTAAGTGTTGCCTCAACTTGGTCGTCAAAATAACTGCACGAACGGTTAAGTACATCGCTTAAAGTAGCGGTTTTTTCGCCGACCGCAATCATTTGCAGAAGAATTTGAGGGAAAATACACTGTCTTTCAAAGGCAACCGAAAGGGAAGTACCATGTTTTACTTCTTCAGTAGCCTTTTTAAATCTTGCGGCAACGTTTTGATTGCCTATAATAATTGAAACGGTATCCAATGCTTCTACAATATCCATACCGCTTGACAAAAGAAGTGCAAATCCACGTGCAAAACGTGATGTTATAAGGTCAATTTGTACCTTTTTAAGTATTGGTAATTCGACTTTTAAAGTATCAACTATTTTTGAACCGTAATCTGTGTTGACAAATATAACAATACCTATACCGATAACGCAGATAATAGCCAAAATATATAACCATTTAGCAAGCATAAATTCAGAAAGTTTGAAAATTACGGCGGTAATACCCGTAATTTCAACATCAAGGTCATTTAAAGTTTCTCTGAATGTCGGTACTACAAACAAAAGCATCAAAATAACGATACCAACCGTCATACAACCGAGCATAATCGGGTATGAAAAGGCACTTTTTGTTTTACGCTTGATGGCGTTATCCTTTTCATAATATTCAGAAAGCGACTTAAAAACCATTTCGAGTTTTCCACTTGCTTCGCCGACGTATACCATACTTCTGAAAAAGTCAGGGAAGACCTTTTTATGTTTATTAAGTGCTTCCGATAGCATAATACCGCCCTTAACGTCATCATATACCATTTCAAGCAGGTTTTTGAAAAAGGTTGAAAAAGATTGCTCTTTAAGTGATTCAAGAGCCTCTAAAATCGGTATTCCCGCTGTAAGCATAATTGAAAACTGACTGCAAAAGGTTGTAAGTTCTTGCAGTGACACCTTACCCGTACCCGTTGTGAAAAATGCGGACGGTGTTTTACCCGAATACACAGAACAAGACACCAAAAAAAGATTTTGTTTTGCAAGTTGTGCCGCCAAATCACGTTCGTCCTGTGCTATGAAAGTACCGCTGAACTTTTCCTTTTGAAGATTAACGGCAGTATATTTATACTGTTGCAATTAATTGTCACTCCAATCCCAAAATGTGTAAATAAGTATTGATAATTACAGTACCGAAGATAAGTGCAATAATAAATCCTGCGGTCAAAAACGGACCGAACGGATACTCATTGTTTTTTGTATCTTCTTTATTGTTTTTTTGTATTAGTGCGAGTACAATACAGGCACTAATTGAAGAAATCAGCATCATAAGGAGAAGTTTGCCCCAGCCTAAAAACAGACCTGAAACGAAAGCAAATTTAATATCTCCGCCGCCAAGTGCCTCTTTGCCTACTTTTTTGCTTACAAAATATCCTATAACGAAAAACACAAGACCGCCTGCAACTGCACCGATTATATGTGATAGAACGGAAGTCTTAGTGTCGGCTACGGTAAATATAATTGCAAGAATTCCTAACATAATTTGAAATCTGTCAAAAATGATTTGGTATTCTAAATCTATAAATGCAACACATATACAAATTGAGCAGGCAAGGGCAGTGGATGCAGAACAAACGATACTTTGCCAACTGTCAATTCCAAACTGTAAGAGGCATAAAAGCCAAAGAACTGTATTAAGTATTTCAACGAGCGTATATCTAATTGAAATATGAGTTTTACACTTACGGCATTTACCTTTAAGTAATATGTAGGAAATTATCGGAATATTATCATACCATTTAAGTTTATAATCACACTCTGTGCAGTGTGACGGCGGAAAAGCCAAACTCATATTATTAGGCAACCTGTATATAACAACATTTAAAAAACTGCCTACGCAAAGCCCTATAATACCCGTCAGTAAAAAAACTATTAATTGAATGTTCATAAAACCACCGACTGTTAGAAGTTATTTGACTGATTGAACTGCGATGTGAAAAATCCGCCGTATGATTCAAGATTGTTGACTATATTATCGGAAACACCTTTTAAATCAAGCGGTACAAAGGTTACACCATTTTGCTTTTTCTCTTCGTTTACCATATCGTAAACAAAGTTAAATTTAGAAGGCATATTAACATAAACAGATTCGGGTTTATCCTGCCATAACTGTTTGCGATTGGTTTGAATGAGATTTAACGCCCATTTTACGAATAAACGGAAATTTTCATAGGTATATTCGTCTTCGGAAGTAGGGGAGGGACGTAGCATATATTTAGGCAACTTTCTCGGTTGTTTTTTAGGTAACGTCTTAAAAGTCTGGGTGGCAGTTTTAGATACGTTGCCTTTTGTAAATACATCGCCCTCGTCCTCATCGTCCAAAATGTCTTCGGCTTTGTTTTCGTTTGCATTTGCTTCGTCTTCCGCCATTGACTCGCCTAATTGCGTAGCATTATCGTTTTGCATCATAGTAAGTTGCTTTGCTTTTGCCTTTTCCTTTGCGTTTAAAACCAATAGGTCGGCTTTTGAATGGTCAAAAAGCATATCTTCGGCGGCTAAATGACGGGTGTTTTCCAAAATCGAGTAACCGAACGGCAGAAAATAATAACCGCAGGTGCGTCCTTTTGATACAAAAGAAACCCTTGTGTAATTAGATTTAATATCCATAAATAAATATGTGCCGTTGTTAAGTTTCGGATTTAGAGTTTGAACTGCATTTACGGTTGAGTTGGCGGCAAAAGTAATTGCCTGCGGAATCATTTTGCAGGTTGAACATGCGGTATACAGTGATGACAGTAGAGAATTTTGCATAATTGAAAGTCCGTATGTAGTATACTGCTTGTTTTGAGTTGTCATAAAGGAATTGATTTTAAGTTCGGAAGAATTTTTATAAAGGTCATTTATGGCAACAGAGAGTGATTCGTCGATTTTTTTACGGCGAAGAGTAGGAATACTTATAACGTCGGTAGCAACCGAACGGTCAGGCAATACTATGGTAACACCTGCCGCCTGTGCAGACGGATACTGCAAAGCATAGTCGTTTACAAGTTCCCCAAACCTGTCAAAAAACTCTTTATCAAATAACCGTGTTTTGCATTTTTTTGTTTCATTACTAAGCGTATTCTCATCGCCTGCGGTCATTGAAAAAAAGCGAATAAGCGACTCTTCGGGGTCAATAGTAATTACTGTTGAAAAATTAAATTTTGTTGGTTTTGCCATAAAATGATTTCTTCCCTTCAAATTAAACGTTCGATACATAATTCAATTATATTAGTACCGAAAAGTAAAGATAATATATATCCCATTGATAGAAACGGCGTTATACCGTAACTTAAATTTTTACATGACTTTTTCAATTTTATTATCGGCAGTGCTATGATTATGCAAACTACCGTACAAATAAGTGAAAATAAAAATTTTTCCCAACCAAGTGAAAAACCGATAATACCTGCAAATATAGGGTCATAAAAATTAATAGAGTTTAACTTTTTGATTTTACCCGATATAAGTGAAATGTTGAGAAAGAGCAAAAATGCCATAAATAGTGCTAAAAAGTGAAATAATAAACTAACCTCAATATCAACATCAAAAAATGCGGTAACAACAGCAGGTAAAATTAAGGCTAAAAGATACCGCTTGTCATTTGGTCTGACCTTAATACCCCAAAAGAACATACAAAGGCAAACTAAAACCGTAATCAGTACCGCCACCGTATAAATGATACTTTTACTCCAAAACATTCTGACGGTAATACCCCAAAAAAGGGAAGTGGTTATCGGTAACAAAAGGTATACAAATGACATTCTCTTTTTGCAGTTTTTACATTTTGCAAAAAAGAATATAAACGGCAGTATCGGTATTTTTTGGTACCATTTGTATTTTGTGGAACATTCAGGACAACGGTCACCCAAAACCAAAACCGCCAAAACAACCCCAATAATAAGCCCTGCAAACTGAAAGAAAAAAATAAGAACAAGTCTTTTGTACACAAAATAGGGGATAAGCTGTAAAATATTTTTTAAGTTTAAATCAAACATATTACACAAATTATTACTACTGTAAGCGTAAGTAACAACAAAGCAAGAAGCCAACCCCAATGAGGTGAATATTTATCAATTTTAATGTCGCCGTCAAGATACTTTGCTTGCTTATTTTCCTGATTAGACCAGTTGATTATTTTATATTCAACATTCCTGTTATGTACAACTCTTTCAACAGAAACGAGTAATTTGGGTGTAACTGCCTCTTTGTCTGCCGTCGCTTCATATTCCGCTTTATCCCAAATTTTCATAGTGAAACGGTTGTTACCGTCAGCAGTAGTTCTTTGAAAAACATCAACCTGATAATTTGTCAGCAGATTGGTATAATTTTTTAAATTATTGCTGTAAATGTTTTTAATATTATTTTGCTGTGAAGCAACTTCTTCAAGGGTTTCATTATAATATGCTTCGGAAAGGGAATCGTTGCCTGCACCCATTTTTTCTACCGCTTTAACGAAATATTCACCCGCTTGGTCAAGCATAAAATATTCGCTCGAATTATCGGACATTCTGCGGTCTCTTATTCGTGTGGTAGCAGTAACGGTGGTAAGAATGGCACATAGTGCAAAAACCACTACGGTATAACCTATTGCCATTTCAATTGCGATACCCTTGCGGTTTTTAAGAAAACAAAACTTTTCTTTCATTCTTGTATCACCCCTTTTCGTAGTGCAGAGAGTATATTTCTTTACCGCTTTTAGATGTTACCTTTGCAGAGAAAACAAGCGTTTTAAATGAAGCAGTAATTGTAACTGTATAATTACCGTAAGTACATACGTATTCGTTATTGTTTTCAATAAAGGTAGACTCATAATTATCACGGATTTCGTTAAACTCACTTGAATCTACATAAGTTTCTTTGAAAATTTCTGTTTCAAGACTTGTACCGTCAAGCAAAGTTACATAATACTCTTTTGGTTTTTTATCTTTATTTACAATAAACTTTATATGTGCAGAATAGTGAGGATTGTTATAAACATAGTAATCCTTATATTCACTATACGCTAAACCGTAGGCATCTTTGAGTGCTTTTTGAGCATTCAGTAATGCTGTTGTACTGTCAAATACAACACTTGTAGCCTGCCATTTTGTGCCTTCACCTGAATAATAATAAATACTGCTTCCGTACTTAAATGAAATTGTTAAATTATCGCCGTTAACATTAACCATTTTAGCATAGAATTTATTTGCTTCTTCAAGTGCTTCCTTCCACTGCTTATCATCAGTGATTTTCAGTTCTTCGGTACCCCAGTCGGTTCCACCGTAGTAATAATAGGTTGTATACTTTTGACGACCTGAAATAAGTCCGATAATACCGCTTATAATACCGTCACTTGCAATCTGTTCCAAAGCGGTTTTTTTCTTTTGATAGGTAATAGTCTTATTTGTATTATCGATTGTAATCGGTGTTGACGGGTCAAACATAAGCACCGAACAGTTATTTGTATGAAGGGTGTAAAATTTAGCAAAATCGGTATCACTAATGCGTTTTTTTGCATCATTATAACGAGCGTCATCATCATACGGAAATTCAATTATTGCGGTACCTATATCGTCCAAAAATACAATTTTGTTTTTCTCGGTATCTGTTTTATCTCTAAACTCAATTCTTCCCAAATAACGAATTATACCGTAAGTATAATCAATACTATCTTTATATATGTACTCAAATGTATCATAAAAAGAAAGTTGTTGGTCTTTGAAAGTACCGCTTTCGGATATTTTTACTTTATAAATCAAAGCATCGTTGTTATAAAAATCAAATGAATTAGTACCGTATACTGCATTGATGTGAGTTGCAATTGCGGTAAATTCTTCCTTTGATTTAACAAACTTTTTATTAAGTTTATTAGCGGTAGCATTTACGGCATTATTAAACTGCGTTACATCGGTGAACTTATATTGACTTGTTTGATTATTGCCCTGTGCATTGTAGTACGACGTATGACCGATAATTTCCTTATCCGCCTCATCATAAAACTTCTGAACAATGGTACCGACATTATCTTTATAGGTTGCGGTAACCTTTGCGGTACAGGAATATGTCTTATTAATCTTCGGAGTTTCGCTTTTGGTATGGACATTTTTTTGTGCAGATGGGGAATACATACTATTGAATTTTTCCAAAGTTTTATCAAAGTTATTTCCCAAAGTTGTAGCGGTTTTTGTCCACGCACCGTCTTTGGTATAATAATATTTTGTAGAACTTTTAGTTAAATATATTTGAGTTTTTGCAATATCAACCGTTACGGTATATTTACAGCCGGTATATGCAGAACTTTGAAGAGCGTTGTTGTAATCGCTTTGACTTGATAAATCATTTTTATCGGAAGCCCACTCATAAGTAGTTTCATATTTGGGTCTTTTGCTTGTTCCGACGTTCTTTACGGTTGCCTTAATAGAATACGCCATACTGCCGTTATTATCGGCATAAATATAATATTTAGTGGTAGCAGACCAACTGAATCCTGACTTTTCCTCTTTTGTTTTAACAGGCAAAAAATGTGGTGTTTTTGTTGTCCAACTGCCTGTTTCATAAAAATACATATATGCATCGCATTGATAGTCGGTAGTTGTAGTAATGGTTTCGCCATCCTCCTGTACAGTAAAACTTGTAGGGAAGGAAAGGCTTGACTGTGAAAGTGACTGTGTAAAATTAGTAAGTTGCGGTTTTGTAATATTTTCTACATAATTATCAAAATTGTCAATATTAACCGTTGCTAATTTTTGTTCGTCAACATTATCTTCGGCATCAATGAGATTAAAATCGTCCTTTGTTTTTACAGTGTTGTCGTCATAATCAATTGTAACGGTTATTGGGTTGTTTTCTTTAAGTTCGCCTGTCATACCGTCATTTTTATAAGGCTGTGTATTTGAATTTATCAAAGTATTGATTGCATTGTTAAAATCATCATCACTGCTGAACTTATGCTCGGTTATAGACCATTGTTCGCTTAAATCACCCTGATAATAATATTTTGTTCCGCCCTCTGTAAAGTATATGGTGTTATCTTTAAGACTTGCCGTAACCATTTTTTTATCGGAATCATCGGAAGAATCGCTTTTAATTTGATTTACTACACTTGAATAACTTTTGCTGTCGATTGTTGTATTGACCAAGAAACCGCTGGTACGCCAAGTATATTTCGATTCAAAAAGACCTTTTGAATAATACAAATCGCCTGCGGTAATGGTAGATTTGCTTTGGTTGAACTGAATTAAATAGTTATCGTAAAAGTATAAACCGATTTCCTGTTTTCTTGTATCGGATTTTGTCGAATACAGATATGAATTTGAACTGTATTCTTTATAACCTGCGTGGTTTAAATCGTATATGTATTCAAGATATGCGATTTTCTGTTCGGCGTTTGATAAATCGAATTTCTTGGAAATTATTACATTGTCGTCGGCATCGCAAAAGTCAAGATAACGCACGTTAGGGTTAGTTTCGTCCTTAACAGATGAAATGGTTTTAAGATATGGGGAAACAGTATATCCATAAGCGGTATAACTGCGTGTGTTTTCACTGAAACCGAAATCTTTAAGCAGATTAAAAAGTTTATTTCTCTCAGTTACTATATAGTTATTAAATGCTTCGTCATATTTGATTTTTTCGGCAATAGTACCCGATTCGTTACCTGCCTCCATACCTGCGGCATTAGCCTCTGCCTGATACGAACTTACAATATCCTTACTGTTGTAAAACTCGCCGTTATGATAATATTTCCAACCGACAGATGCGTCTTGATAAAAACTGATAAATGCAGTTTCATAGTCGACCATAATCTTTGTTACGCTGTTTTTTGAAGACTTAAATACTTCGCTTTTAAGTTCAAAACGTACAGGGTCACTTTTAAAATCGTTTTCAAAACTTTTAATTTCGGCATCGGTAAAATCCGCAACGGTTATGATGGTGTTTTCATTACGGTCACGAAATTCAACACTGTTATTTGCCCTTGAAATCTTAATATCATTAAAATAATAGGCATCTGCAATATAATCGCCGTTATCGTTAAGCATAAATCCTGCTGCTTTGAGTGAATCTTTAAATTCCGTCTTATTTTCGGAATATTGAAAAGATGCAAGTGCATTATCCGCTTCAACACGAGCCTTGAAACGGTCCAAACTGTCATTATATACACTGTTTGAATACATAGTAACTGTAATGGCAGAGGCGGTAACACCCGAAATAATTGCAATTGCAACTATTGCCTCAACTAAACTTACTCCACGTTTACTTATGTTTTTATAAAAATTTTTGATATTATTAAACATTTTTACCTCCGTTACCCAAGGTCTAATCAAATTTACGTATTATAGAAGAATTTGCCCTTGTAGTAAATAAAAAGTCAATATGTTCTTCTTCTTTTCTAGTAGGATCGTCATAATACACCGTACATTTAATTATTCTTTTGCCCGAAAAACTTGACGGTTCCGAAACGTTAAAAACTAATTTTTTAACATCATTTGTTTCGTAAGATTTGGTGTTGTTTGGTATATTTTTATCATAATAATCGCCGACTATTTGGTTGTTTTCAAGTTTTATTATGTATTTAGCACCTGATATGTTTGTTGCAACAAGTTGTTTATCTGCATTTTCTGTTGATAGGGAATAGTCGCAGTTATCATAATGAACAAGCCACTCTTTAACAGCCGTTTCAACATTTGAGACGTATTTAAGCATATTATCACGGTTTTGGTTAAGTAACGTGCGTTGACGTAAAAGAATTGTAAAGGTAAGCGTCATAGTGCAAATAATAGCGACAATAGCCATAGTAATACACAATTCGACAAGCAATACGCCTTTTTTATTAGCCGTCACAAACATACCTCCTAAAATAAGACTTTTTGTAACAAAAATCAATTCAGTTTATTATACCATACTAAATCAAAAAATGCAATTATTATATTTAGTTTTTAGTTTACAGTTTTTGTATTAAACGAATGTGGACCAACAGCACTTTTTACCATTTATTTTATAGAAAAACAACATAAAAAAGCCCCCGAAAAATCGGGGACTTTTTAAGTAATTGAATTATTATGTCTTTAATTATTCAGCAACTGCGGTTTCGTCTTCGCCTTTGATATGTTTACCAATGACGACAACTTTTTTGCTTATATCTTTGTTATCTGTAACGGTACTAGCATCTGTAATTGTACCTGCGGTCTTGATTGTGCCATCCGAATTCAACTCTGCAGCAGCAAGTTTTTTAGCAGTAGCTTTGTCAAATGCATAATACTCAACGCCTTCAGAGGCGGTAATTTTACCAGTGTACTCTGTTATCATATCAGATTGTTTTTTATCATCAGCATACTTTGTAGGCTTCTTGTTTACAATACCTGTTTCATCTGCATCATATACAAATGTGTATTTTTCGCCGACAATGTAATACTTGCCTTCAATTTTTGCTTCTTCTGTGTCAC
>CALGCE010000208.1 GCA_937884625.1 uncultured Clostridia bacterium | reverse complement strand
TGTTGCCAAACTGAAGCTGGAATATTTTCAAATCTTTCAGCAGCGAACGAACGGCGAATACCAGGTGCAATATTAAGTGCTTTCATAGCACCTTCAATGCTTAATGGTTTTTCTTTCACAATCTTAATTTTTTCCAAAAGATTTGGCATGAATTTATTTTACTTATTGGTTCTTATGGTAATGATACTTATTTGTCTTGCTGTAATGAACAGGTTTACAGACGAAGATGACGGAGGTATCGTAGTATGAAGATACTTTCCAAAATATACATTGCATTGATTTTATTATTTTTATATGCACCCGTAGCCGTTATGATAGTTTTTTCCCTTAACTCGGGAGAGAGCGTATGGGTTTTTGAGGGATTTTCATTTGATTGGTACATCAGTCTTGCGACAAACAGCGGTATGATTGATGCCTTAAAACACACCATTATTATTGCTGTTTTGTCTGCGTGCATTTCGACCGTTTTAGGTACTGCGGCGGCAGTAGGTATTATGTCGTTTAGAAAAAAAGTATCACAACGCCTTGTTATGTCGGTTACAAACATTCCTATGATGAATGCCGATATAGTAACGGGTATTGCTCTTATGCTTTTATTCGTATTCATAGGTAAATTATTGGGGTTAGACGAATCACTCGGATTTTTTACCGTTCTTATCGCACATATAACATTTAATCTGCCTTATGTTATACTGTCTGTAATGCCTAAATTAAAACAAACAGACAGAAATCTTCAAGAGGCGGCTCTTGATCTTGGTTGCACACCGATACAGGCATTTTTTAAGGCGGTACTGCCGTCAATATCAACGGGAATAATTACAGGCTTTATTATGGCTTTTACACTCTCCCTTGACGATTTTGTAATAAGTTATTTTACCTGCGGTCACTATCAGACATTACCGATTGTTATTTACAATATGACTAAAAAAACCGTTACACCCGATGTATATGCCCTTTCTACTATTGTATTTGTATCTGTATTTGTTTTACTTATACTCTACAATACAGTACAGACAAAGAGCGATAAAAGGAGGAACGGCAATGCTTAAAAAGATTATTTCGATTTTATCCTCACTCTTGCTTACGCTCTCCCTTGCAGGTTGCGGTTATGAGTATCAGGACTTTGAATATGAATCCGAATACAGTAATGACTTAAAAGGCACCGAACTTAACGTCTATAATTGGGGCGAATATATATCCGACGGCGGTGACGGCTGTGCCGATGTAAACCGTGAATTTGAACGTCTTACGGGTATTAAGGTAAACTATACCACCTTTGAAAGCAACGAAACTATGTATTCGCAACTGAAAAGCGGCGGTGTATCGTATGATATTATCATTCCGTCGGACTATATGATAGAACGCCTTAAAAATGAAAAAATGCTCCAAAAAATTGACGTTAATTCACTAAAAAACTACCACTATATAAAAGACGATTATAAAAATCTTTTTTATGACGAAAAAAATGAGTATTCCGTTCCATATAACGTAGGAATGGTGGGAGTTATATATAATCCTACTATCATAGGCGAGCCTGAACACTCTTGGACGGCACTTTGGGACGAAAAGTACAAAGATATGTCACTTAATTTCAGCAATCCAAGAGACGGATTTATGACCGCACAGATGATACTCGGTTATGGTTTAAACACAACCGATAAAAAGCAGTGGGATAACGCATTGGAACTTCTTAAAAAAGGTAAAGGCGTTTTGCAGTCATATGTAATGGACGAAATATATTTGAAAATGGAAGACGGAGAAGCCGCTATTGCACCATACTATGCCGGAGATTATTTATTGATGAAAGAA
>CALGCE010000207.1 GCA_937884625.1 uncultured Clostridia bacterium | reverse complement strand
TGTACGGTGGCTTTTGGAAGATAGGCAATTATGCAATAAAATTTTTCCTTAATATTTAGATTGGTGCCTATTAGACTTAAAACTACGCCGATTGAACGGAACACAAGAGCAATAATAATCATAATAACCGCTAAAATTCCTGCTTTTAGGGTGTATCTAATATCGACCGCCGCACCTACAAGTACGAAAAGCATAATTTCGGCAGCAAGCCAAAGTCTGCCGTATTTTGCAGAAAGGTCGGCTGACACTTCATTTCGAGTACGCTTTTTTATGGTGCAAGCCATACTCATAATTGCTAAAAGTCCCGACACCTTTATAATACCCGAACACCAAGTTTCTATTGAAATAAGAAGAAATGATACTCCGAGTATTATTATAACTTTTAAACTTTGTCTTATAGACTTACCCTTTTTATGTGCAAATTCAAAAATAACAGAAAGTATAATGCCGAAAACCAAACCTATGATAATTCCAAGCAGTATTGAGACGGGTATATTAACAAAATCAATTACCTTTGCACTGCTACCCTGTGCTATACCGATAAAACTTGAAAATAAAACTATTACGAATACATCGTCAAGCGAGGCACCTGCGAGTATCAGTTGAGGTATTTGTTTATCGGTGCCGTAACCGTTTTCCATTAACTGAACCATTCTGGGTACGACTACGGCAGGGGAAACAGCACCTAACACCGCACCCATAATAGCACTTTCGAGATATGATATTTTCATAAGTAACGGAGCAAATAAAACAAATGCTCCTATTTCAAAAAGTGCAGGTAGAAAGGACATAAGTATTGCAGGTCTGCCTATTTTTTTAAGGTCGGAAACATCAAGCGACAGACCTGCTTTTATCAAAATAATTATTAGTGCTATTTGCCTTAACTCCGCAGATATGCCGAGTATTGACGGGTCGATAAGGTCAAGAACAAACGGTCCTATTACTATACCCGTAGCAAGCATACCGATAATTCTCGGCAATTTGATTTTTTGACAGATAAACGCTGCGATAAGACCGACAAGAAAAATAAGTGAAAGTGATGTAATCATAAAAAGCCTCCAAAATATGCAAAAGCCGACAACTTCTGCGTTAAAATGCAGAAGTCATCAGCCATAAAAGCGGTTTTGTTATCACAAGGGAGAACTTCATTCCCGTAAAGTATTATAAAGCATTAAAATAGAAAAATCAATACATTTTATAAGTTTATAAAAATTGTTGAAAAGCGTAGTTAAAAGTGGTAAAATATAATGAATTATAAAATTTTTGGGGGTGTGGGTAATGGCAATGAAAAGGAGGAATGTCGGCAAACCTGACAGAGAACTTGCAAAACTTTTAGCCGAAGAATGTGAAACCGACCCGTTTACTGCACTTATTGCCTGCACGAGAGGTATAACCGATTCATCGGAACTTGAACTGCTTTTATCTAATGAGCCAATACTGTGCGATACCTACGAACTAAAAGATATAAAAAAAGCATCAGAAATAATAAACGAAGCGTTAGAAAATAATACCCATATTGCCGTTTTCGGCGATTATGACTGTGACGGAATAGTATCTACTGCCATAATGTACGATTACTTGATTTCGAGAAATGCAAATGTAACCGTATATATACCCGACCGCTTAAATGAGGGATACGGTATGAATAAATCTGCAATAGATAAACTCAAAACTATGGGTGTAGGTTTGATAATTACCGTTGATAACGGTATATCGTGTGCCGAAGAAATTGACTATGCCAACAAACTCGGTATTACAACCGTTGTAACAGACCATCATATACCGCCCGAAAAATTGCCCGATGCGGCGGCAATAGTAGACCCACACAGGTCTGACTGTCCTTCAACCTTTAAAGAAGTATGCGGAGCGATGGTAGCCTACAAGGTTGTTTGTGCTGTCGATGATAAAGAGCCCGAACAACTGCTTTACCGCTATGCAGATTTACTGTGTATTGCAACAATAGGCGACGTTATGCCACTAATTAACGAAAACCGTTCGGTTGTAAAGATGGGTATTAATATAATTAAGTCGGCACCGAGAATAGGCGTATCGGCTATTATGAATGTGGCAGGGATAGACAGGTCTAGCCTTAATTCTGGTAAAATTTCTTTCGGAATAGTGCCTAGAATTAACGCCGCCGGCAGAATGGGCGATGCGTCAAGAGCATTTAATCTTTTAGTATCAAATAATATGCTTGATGCACTTAAAATTGCTAATGAACTTGACGATGAGAACGCCAAAAGACAGGCACTCGAAAAGGATATAATGTCACAGGCAGTCGAGAAAATAGAAAGTAATAATTATTCAATTTTATTACTTTTTTTTCTTTTACATTAAATTCTATTTTTTTACCAATAGATTTTTATGATGAGGTAATTATTAATAAAGCAGAGGAAATGGAATATTCTTGTAATCAATATTTCATTAGATTTAATGAGGCAAATACAATAGTTAAAGCTATTGAATTAATGAAAAAAGAATTCAATATTAATGATAATTTTAATATTACTTTGAATAAGCATTTACCAACCCAAGCAGGACTGGCTGGTGGTTCAACTGATGGCGCAGCAATAATACGTGCACTTAACAAAATGTATACTCTTAATTTAAGTGATGAAAAGATTAAAGAAGCATATATGGAAAATGGATTAATGGTTAAAGTTCCATTATTCATTGAACAAGGTGAAAAAATATTATCAGAAGATTTTAATATGGGAGCTTTTTCAATAATAATCTTAGAAAATTAAATTTAAATTTCTCGCAAAGTTCTTCTTTGTCTGCTACACTAAACAAGTCTATATATGTAAAATGCCAAGTGATTTT
>CALGCE010000206.1 GCA_937884625.1 uncultured Clostridia bacterium | reverse complement strand
GTTTTGAAATATCAAATTCATCTTTTATTCCTGTGCCAAATGCTGTAATCATACCAGTAATTTCTTTATTTTCATACATTTTTTGTTCGTTTGCTTTTTCTACATTTAAAACTTTACCACGGAGAGGCATTCCTGCTTGATATTTACTATTTCTTCCATCTTTTGCGGGACCAAGTGCAGAATCACCCTCGACTATAAATATTTCGGTTTTTGTAGCGTCGTTTGAAATACAGTCGGTCAGTTTTTCGGGCATTCTTGTTTTACCGCCTATTCCCGACTTATTTCTTGATGCATCTCTCGCCTTTTGTGCCGCCTCTCTTGCGTTTGAGGAGGCTATTGATTTATCAAGTATTATCTTTGATTCGTTGGGGTGTTCCTCCAAATACTGATACATTTTATCGGATACTATGTTATTAACAAGAGTTCCTATTGAGGTGTTGCCGAGTTTTGCCTTTGTCTGCGATTCAAACTGTGCATCGGGAAGTTTTACACTAACAACTGCTATTAGTCCTTCTGTTATATCGTCGCCTTTAAGGTTGTTGTCCGCATCCTTTAAAAATTTAAAGTTTCTACCGTATTTATTTATTACCCTTGCAAGACTTGTCTTAAATGATGCCTCGTGGGTACCTCCGTCAACCGTATGAATGGTATTTGCAAATGACATAATTTTTGTGTCATACCCCGTACTCCACAAAAGTGCAATCTCGGCTATTTGTTCTTTATCCTCGCCTGAAATATAAATAACATCATTATTAAGTTTGTCTTTTTTGGATTTTTCGAGCAGGTATTCAACATACGATTTTATACCGCCTTCAAAACACAAATCGTCCTCTCTGTTAGGAATAATACTGTCATCTGTTCTGAGGTCTTTTAAAACTATTCTTATTCCGCCGTTTAAAAATGCCTGTTCACGAAGACGGGAGAGGAGAATATCATAATCGTATTTTGTAGTGTCGGTAAAAATTGTCGGGTCGGGCTTAAATGTAACGGTAGTTCCCGTATCTGTTGTATCTCCTATTATTTTTAAATCTTCTGCAATATTTCCCGTTTCGTATCTTTGTTTATAGATATGTGTACCGTCTTTTACCTCTACTTCAAGCCAACTTGAAAGTGCATTAACAACCGATGCACCAACACCGTGAAGTCCGCCCGACACCTTATATCCGCTGCCGCCGAACTTACCGCCTGCGTGAAGAATGGTAAATACAACGCTTACAGTAGGAATACCTTTTTGCGGATGAATACCTACAGGAATACCTCGTCCGTTATCCGATACCCTTACAATACCGTCATCTAACAGTTCAACGGTTATTTTATCGCAAAAACCTGCCAAAGCCTCGTCTATTGAGTTATCCACAATTTCATATACTAAATGGTGAAGTCCTCGCTCACCTGTGGAACCTATATACATTCCCGGACGTTTTCTTACGGCTTCAAGTCCTTCGAGTACCTGTATTGAACTTTCGTCATAACTTTCAGTTACTTGAACATTTTTCTCCTCGCTCATTTTTTTCTCCTTTTTATCTTTATATTTTCTATATTCTCATACCTTTTAAAAAGAGTAGCAGATGAAACCTGTGACAGATAAATCTTATTTTTGTCTTTTTCTTTTGAACAAACTATAAAAGATTTAGGTATGTCAAAGGCTATATTTTCTATCTTTCCGTCTTTCTCATTTTTTTTAAGAAAATATCTTGTTCTTTTAGAAATAGTGGTACTTTCCAAATCAAAAATACCTATTATTTCTTCTTCTCTTGCAACGAAATTATTTCCGATATGAATATACATCAGATAATTCTACCCTTTTCTATATTAAAAATTTTTCCTCTTTCAAGACCTTTTATATTATCGGGGTCGCAACAGGTTATAAAAGACTGCATATCTTTTATGTGATTTAATATGTAATCCTGACGGTTTTTGTCAAGTTCGCTCATAACATCATCTAAAAGACAAATCGGATATTCTCCCGAAATTTCCTTTAAAATTTTAGAAAGTGTAAGTTTAAGAGAAAGTGCCGTACTTCTTTTTTGTCCTTGTGAGCCGTAATTTTTAACGCTTTTATCATTAATTAAAAATTCTATATCATCTCTGTGAGGACCTGCCGAAGTTGTACCTGAAAACATATCTTCTTTTCTTTTTTCTTCTAAATATTTTTTTAGATTATCACTTTCACAGTTTAATTTATATATTATCTCTATATTTTCTTTACCGCAGGAAATACCTGAGTAAATATCTTTAATAAAAAAGGATAACTTTTTAATAAATTCTTTTCTGTATTCTATTATTTTTATTCCGTTTTCATAAAGTTCATTTTCAAAAACTTCAAGCATTACCGAAAGTGAAGCATCATACTTAAAATCTTTTATTATTTTATTTCTTTGAATTAAAGCCCTTTTGTAATTTTTTAAAATTTCTATGTATTTAGGATATAACTGACCTATTGATAAATCTAAAAATTTTCTTCTCTCAATCGGTGCACCGTTTATTAAATTTAAATCAACAGGAGAAAAAATTACCGCATTAAAATTTCCTGCAAGTAAAGAAGTGTTTTTAAGTTCTTTACTGTTTAAATAAGCAGTTCTTTTTTCACAAAATTCCATTTCGGCAGTATTTTTTACACCGCCCGATAAAAAATCTATCTTTGTTTTTGCTTTTTTCTTTTCTAAATTAATAAAATTTATATCTTTACAGTTTCTGAAACTTTTAGCACCCGTAAAAAGCCATATAGCCTCTATTATATTGGTTTTTCCCTGTGCATTTTCTCCGCAGATAACATTCATTTCATTATCTGTCGTAATTTTTTCATCTTCTATATTACGAAAATTTTTAATACTTAAACTTTCAAGACGCATTTTTTACAATTAATCCTTTATTCTCATAAAAGGCAGTATCTCCGATTTTAAGTTTTCTACCTCTTTGCAGACAAATTTCATCATTTACCTTAACTTCGCCGTTTTGAATAACAAATTTTGCGTGACCTCCCGTTTGCACAAAACAGGCAAGTTTTAAGGCACTGTCAAGTCTTATAAAATCCTCTTTAATATAAATTTCTTTATATTCCATTACTTTAACCTCATCGGCATTATAAGATAAAGAAAATCTTTGTTATTTTCGTCTGACGAAGTAAGGGTTACTCCTGCATTTGAACCGTTAAATTTAAAATTAATATTACCCTGATCACAAGCTTTTAAAGCCTCTAACAAATATCTGCTGTTAAGACCTATTTCAAAAGGCTCTCCTACAAGATTAATTTCAAAATTTTCGGTTGCTCTGCCCATAGAAGTGGCACTGCTTAAAACCAATTTATCCTCGCTGAAAATACATCTTACAGGTGTTGAAAAGGTATCGCTTATAAGTAAAGATACACGCTCTACCGTATTAATAATATCGTGTGAATTTATATTTGCCGACTGCTTATGTTCTGTCGGTATTATTTTTTCAAAATTAACGAATTCTCCTTCTAAAAGACGGGAGATAAAGGTATATCCTGCAATATTAAATGATATAAGTCTGTTTCCTACGGTAATTTCTACATTTTTATCGTCTTCCTCAATAAGTTTTATTGCTTCACTTATTGCTCTTCCCGATAAAACAAAATCGGCATCTTCTTTTATATCTACCTTTTGACGCCTTATTGCAAGTCTGTATCCGTCTATCGCAACAAACTGCATAACACCGTCTTTAATAGAAACATTTATTCCCGTAAGTATAGGTCTGGTTCCCTCTACCTGTGCTACTGCAAATATAGTACCCTTTACCATATCAGAAAGAATATCGCCGTCAATTTCTATCTTTTTACCCTCTGCAACCGACGGAATTTCGGGATAATCGTTTGCACTCATTCCCATTATGTCAAATACCGCTTCTCCGCTTCTTATGTGACACATAAGGCGGTCGTCACTCTCTATTTCTACCTCTATACCGTTAAGTCTTCTTAAAATGTCGGCAAGAATACGGGCATTTATTACTATGTCTCCGTTTTCATTACAATTTGCATATAATTCCTTTTTCATTCCCATTTCTAGATTATACGCTATTAATGTAAGTTTTCCTTGTTCTGCCGAAATAAGTATACCCTCTAAAACGGGCATTGAGGTCTTTGCCCCAACTATTCTTTGAAGTTTCAAAACTGCTTCAAGCAAAGTTTCTCTTTGAGCGGTAAATTTCATATTTTTTCCTCCCGAAAACTAAAAATGTAATAAAAGTAACCGTAGTAATAAGGGATGTTAAGATGGTTAAAAATACATACAAACCCTTTTTTTAACAGTATTTTTAAGGTTAATAAAAAACTTGATAAAAAGTGAAAAGTTATTCAACTTATAAACTTTTAAACAGGTGTGTTAAAAAGTTAAAAATAATTAAGGTTATAAATGTTGATAACTTTACTCTTAAACAGCACTCTTTAAATTCTTAATTATGTCGTCAACAAGTTCTTTTTCGTAAGGCTTGTCCTTTAAAAATTCCTCTATTCTGTTGACGTTGTAAAGAACTGTTGTGTGGTCTTTACCAAAATGTTCGCCTATTGATTTATATGAAAGTTCGGTAGTCTCCCTTGCTATGTACATCGCAACCTGACGGGCAAGTGCCAAAGATGCTGTTCTTCTGTTTGATAAAATATCGTTTTCAGACACGTTATAAGTCCTTGCAACCTCCGATATAATCTTTTCAATCTTAATGGGCTCGGGTTGCATATCATTTATTACGTCCCTTATAAATCCCTGTACTACCGCAATGGTAGGCACTTTATTCTGCAAGGATATGTAAGCCGTAAGTTTTTTTACTATTCCCTCAATTTGTCTTGTGTTTTTATTAAGATGCTCGGCAATGTAAAAAATAACATTTTCTTCAAGTTCTATTCCGCTTTGTTCTGCCTTTTTCTTTATTATTCCTACCCTCGTTTCAAAATCGGGCGGGGTAATGTCGGCAAAAAGACCGCTTTCAAACCTTGAACGTATACGCTCATCAAGAGTTTTTATCTCCCTTGGCGGACGGTCAAGCGTTACTACTATCTGCTTGTTGTTTTGATAAAGGGTGTTAAAGGTATTGAAAAATTCTTCCTGCGTCTGCTCTTTTCCTGCGATAAAATGAATATCGTCAATAAGCAGTACGTCCACACCCCTGAATTTTGTACGGAAGTCGTCAATAGTACCAAGTCCCAACTTACCCTCCTGCAAAGCCTGAATAAGTTGATTGGTAAAATCCTCGCCCCTTGTGTACATTATTTTCTTATTTGGATACTTCTTTTTGATGTGATTCTTAATAGCAAGGAGAAGATGTGTTTTTCCTACCCCCGAATTACCGTAAATTACAAGCGGATTGTAATTTTCCATAGCAGGGTTTTCCGCTACCGCAAAGGACGCCGCTTGGGCAAATCTGTTGGTAGAGCCTACGATAAAATTATCAAAGGTGAAAAAGTCCTCAAAAGTAAGACCCTCACTGTGCCTTTCGGCGTTAAGGATTTTCTCCTCGTCATCCTCAAAAAAGATTACCGGCTTTACGTCAATTCCCATTACGTTTTTAATAGACGAGGCTAAAACCGACGAATAATTTTTTTCTACCACGCCACGCATATAGTCGTTGCCGATGGATATGAAAAACTCCCCGTTGTCAAGAGATACGGGTTTGAGGTCTTTTAGAAAACAGTTAAAAGCGACCTCTGAAATTGACTTTTTACATTCGGTGCAAACTGCTTCCCAAATGTCATCAATTGACTGAATAGGCATTTTAATACCACCTTAATAAAATAATATTAATATATTATAATACTAATTCTACATACCAATACTTATACAGTATATCATAAGTTATTAACTTTTTCAACTAAAAAAGTGTAAAAGTATTACAATATATCACGCTTATACTTTATCCTTTCATTTTTGGACATTCACCGACATCTTAAAAATAAGTTTTTAGTTTCTAGTTTTTAGTTTTTAGCGTCAAGGTGTCCTGCGGACGGCATTGTATAGTTTTTAGATACTAGATGTTAGAAAAATTGAAAGCACGTCTAGTGTCTAGTTGCTAGATGCTAGTTTCTAGACGCTAGATGCTAGACCGGCATATTCTAAAAACTAAAAACTAGGAACTAAAAACTAAAAACTCTTGACAAAAGTGTTATTTTTTATTATAATAAAATAGTAATCATTATTGATTTGGGGTATTTTTATGAAAAACTTTTCACGTCAGCGTGAGGCGGTGTATGAAGTACTTAAAAACACCAAAAGCCATCCCACCGCAACGCAGGTGTATGAAGAAGTTAAGAAAACCATACCAAATATAAGTTTAGGGACGGTGTACAGAAACCTTTCCGAACTGTATGAAAATGGCGATATAATAAAGGTTGCCGTAGGCGACGGTTTTGAGCATTTTGATGCTGATACTTCTTCGCATATACATTTGCGTTGTAAAAAATGCGGCAGCATTACTGACGTGTATACCGACACCGATGTAGGGTATAAACTTGCAAATGAAGTCGGTTTTACACCCGAAAGGTCTGTATGTACGGTATACGGTATTTGTAAAAATTGCCGACAAAAATAGGATTAATATTTTAAATTTGGAGGAAATAAAAAATGAAAAAGTACGTATGTTTAGTTTGCGGTTACGTTTATGAGGGCGACGAGGCTCCGTCAGAATGCCCGATTTGTCATGCTCCTGCATCAAAGTTCAGTGAGCAGTCAGGCGACATGTCTTGGGCGGCAGAACACGTAATCGGTGTTGCAAAGGGTGTTGACCAGAGAATAATTGACGGTCTTCGTGAGAATTTTCAGGGTGAATGTACCGAAGTAGGTATGTATCTTGCAATGGCAAGGGCCGCCCACAGAGAGGGTTATCCCGAAATCGGTATGTATTGGGAAAAGGCGGCTTTTGAAGAGGCAGAACATGCAGCAAAGTTTGCTGAGATGTTGGGCGAAGTAGTAAGCGAGAGCACCAAAGAAAATCTTAAAGTACGTGTTGAGGCAGAGAACGGTGCTACAATGGGTAAGACTGAACTTGCAAAACTTGCAAAAGAATTAGGTCTTGACGCTATCCATGATACCGTTCACGAAATGGCAAGGGACGAAGCCCGTCACGGTAAGGCTTTTGAGGGTTTGCTCAACAGATATTTCAAGTAATATTTTAATATTGTAAAATCCGCATTCGTTTTGAATGCGGATTTTTATATAATAAATATTAATATAAATGAACTGCCGTCTGCCATCTGATGCCGGCATCATTTTCCCGTAAAATCTCGGTCAAAGGTAATTACGCAACAGTAACTCTCGTCAATTTCCTTTGCTTTTGCAAGTATTTTTTCATTGAGTTCATTTTCACGCATCTTCATGCCTGACGGCATTACCACGTCAAATATAAGATTTGTCCTGAGGTTTGAATGCGGTGTCATTCGAAAATCGTGTAGGGTAAGTCGTTCATCGATACTCTTTATAATCTCAATCATTTTGTTTTTAGTATCGGTTATTGACGTATCGTTAACGTTTATCGGGTCCATATGGATTACAAGGCTGACACCTGTTTTCTCACATACCACCTTTTCGCACAAATCTATCTTTTCGTGACAGGCTACTATGTCGGTATCCTGCGGTACTTCAACGTGTACCGAGGCAAACTGTCTGCCCGGTCCGTAGTTATGAACTACAAGGTCATGGATTCCGAGAACTCCAGGGAATGCCATTGCGCCATCTTCAATAGCCTTTACAAGTTCATCTCTGTTGTGAGCCTTTGTGATTCCTACAGATGAACCCATGTTTGCAGGTTTTCCAAATGCAGGATATGAAAGCTTCTCTTCAATTTCAAGAATCTTTTCATCCACATTTTCACCTTCACGGCGTGCAATCGTTCTTCTGGTAATCAGATCCATCTCAGATTTGGAACGGGAGAAATTCAGATATTTACAGCCATACATGATCGGTGGGCAGGCAGGACGGATGTGTACTTCCTTTGCTCCGTTTTCATATAAATATTCTGTGGTTTCACGTAACTGTGTTCCACGTACAATTGAGTCATCAATAAGTAAGATGCTCTGATCTTCAATAAGATCGT
>CALGCE010000205.1 GCA_937884625.1 uncultured Clostridia bacterium | reverse complement strand
TAGTGTTTTTATAGTCTGCTCTTGCTTTATCAAGTGTATTTGAGGCGTTTTCGGCATTAAGCGTCTTTTTCATTTCTTCAAGTTCGTTTAGCAACTGTCCCGATTTATACCTTGCATCGTCTATTATATGTGACGCTTTTTCCCTCGTTTGTTCCATTAATTTTTCCTGTTTTGCCCGAAACTCTTTATAGAGTTGTTCGTGCTTTGTCTTTGATACAAGCAAGTCGCTTTTGAGTTTTGAAACCTTTGCACGTTCTTCCTCTGCCTCTTTGCGTGCCTTTTCAAGACTTGCTACTACCCTTTCAAATCTCATATCATCTTCTGACACCTGACTTTTTGCGGTATCAATTATATTATCTTTTAGCCCAAGCCTTTTTGAAATTGCAAAGGCATTTGACCGACCGGGGACACCGATATTAAGTTTATAGGTAGGTTTAAGGGTGTCAACATCAAACTCACAACCTGCGTTTTGTACCCTGTAAGTATCAAGTGCATAAGATTTAAGTTCGGGGTAGTGGGTTGTGGTTACACACTTTGCACCTAAACTTGATACGTTAATAAGTATCGCCTTTGCAAGAGCGGCACCCTCTACGGGGTCGGTACCTGCACAAAGTTCGTCAAACAAAACGAGTGAATTATCATCGCACTCATCTAAAATTGAAATAATATTTACCATGTGCGAAGAAAATGTCGAAAGCGACTGTTCTATGCTCTGTTCATCGCCTATATCGGCAAAAACCTTACTGAAAACCGCAATTTCACTGTTATCGTCCGCTGGTATCATAAGTCCGCACATAGCCATCAATGTTAACAGTCCTACCGTTTTAAGCGATACGGTTTTACCTCCCGTATTAGGACCTGTAATTACAAGTGTATCGTAATCTCCGCCCAAGGACAGTGTTATCGGCACTACTGTTTTTTTGGATATAAGCGGATGTCTTGCACGTTTTAAATATACATATCCCTTATTGTTTAATTTCGGCACACTGCCACCCATATTAAATGCCAATTTTGCCTTTGCAAATATCAAATTTAGTTTTACAAGTGCATTATAAGAATACTTTATGCTGTCTGCAAAATCGGAGACCTCGCTTGAAAGTTCGGTTAAAATACGTAGTATTTCGTCACTTTCACGGGATTTTAATACACGTATTTCATTGTTGGTTTCCACTACCGTCATAGGCTCAATAAAAAGTGTGGAACCGCTTGACGAGGTATCGTGTACTATTCCCTTAACTTCGCCCTTATACTCCGAACGAACGGGGACTACAAAACGTCCGTCACGTTGGGTAATAATTGCATCCTGCAAATATTTTGCGGTGTGTCCTCTTACAAGTTTTTCAAGGTCATCTCGAATCTTTGATGAATTTCTTGCTATTTTCTTTCTTATTTCGGCTAATTCGGGAGATGCGTTATCGCTTATTTCGTCCTCCGATTTTATAACAAAATTCATTTTATCTTCAAGATATTTATTCGGGTTTAAGCCTGAAAACAGATAATCTATACTGTAATCTTTTTTATTGGAACATTCTTCACGCCACCGCTTTACAGACCTTATTATTCGCAAAACCTCTGCAATATCCAAAAGTTCACGAATAGAAAGCGTGGCACCTATGAGCGAACGTGACAGTGCCGATAATATATTTTTGCAACTGCCGAAAGACGGCGACGAAAAAGACGCTATAAGTGTATATGCGTCTTCGGTTTCCCTTAAAAGACTTTGCACCGCAGCAAAATCCGTTGACGGCGTAATATTAAGTGCCAATTCCTTTGCATCGGGCATAGTTGCCTCATCACTTAATTTCTGCAAAACTATCGGCAGTTCAAGTGCATTTGAATGTTTTTTGATATTATACATTTATTACTCCCTAAATGAATTATAAAAATCAAGGGTTGCAAAATTATGTTCGGTTTGCATTGTTATGTATTTTTCGGTAAGGCGTGATAAAATATCGGCTGACTTATCGGGTATTTTAAACGAATACAGATTTTTAAACTGCGAATATACTATATGCCTCATAGCCTCTAATATTGTGCGGTCAACGGATACACAATACTCGCCTTTTTTACAGTTTTTACACAAAAGCGTACCGTCCGATATTCGAAAATACATAATATCGTCTTCAAATTTTCCGCAACCGTCACAGGCGACAAGGTTTGGCATATAACCCGATATTACCGCAATTCTGAGTTCTGTTATAGCCTTTATTAGTGACGGTTTCATTTTATTTGCGGTTAAAAATTCAAGAGAATTGAGTATCAGTCTTAAAAATTCCTCACTGTTTGTTTCGTGTGCACCAAGTACCGCACACAGTTCGCAAAAATACTGCGACAAAGAAAGGCTTTCTATATCGCTACTAGCACCGAAAAATATTTTTATAGGCACCGCTTCGGTTATTTTATATGTATCGCCCTTTTTTTGTATACTGAAATTTGAATAGGCAAGCAGTCCCGTAGCGGCACCCTTTTTACTCTTTATACTTTTAGCACCTACGGCAAAAGCCCTGATAACGCCCATATCACGTGTCATCAGGGTTATAAGCCTGTCCTTCTCGCCTATATTCATTTCCCTTATAACCAGAGCATCGGTCGAAATGAGCATTATGGGCACCTCCGTTTATTGCATCTGCTTTACAGGAATTTACGTATTTTAAGTAGTCGTCTACTCTGCCGTTTATAACAAATTTAAGCCAATCACTTTGTATACTCATACCGTTACCCCCTAATATAATTGTTAGTATCAGGGGATAAAATTATGGCAGGAAATAATAGTAAATTAACTGTCCAAACCGAAAGTATGGATTAATCCCTGACGGTTACGCCAATCCTCTTTTACCTTTACCCAGAGTTTTACCGATGCTTTTATACCGAAAAATTTTTCTATATCGCCTCTTGCAAGGGTACCTATGCGTTTAAGCATAGCACCGCCCTTACCGATTATTATACCTTTATGGCTTTCTTTTTCACAGTAAATGACCGCCTCGACCTCTAATATAGGCTCGCCGTCCTTATTATCACGTTCATAAAACCTCTCCAAATCTACGGCCACACCGTGAGGCACTTCCTTTGCAAGCGTTCTTAAAAGTTTTTCCCTTATCATTTCGGCAACCATAACCTTTTCAGGTTGGTCGGTAATATCATTATCATCAAAATAATGGGGAGAGGGTTTTGAATACCTTTCAAGTTCTGAAATTAAAATATTTGTACCGTCACCAGTTTTGGCAGAAAGCGGTACTACCGCATCAAAATCATAAAGACTGCTGTAAGCGTTAATAATATCAAATAATTCTTCCTTTTTGGGAAGTAAATCTATTTTGTTAATAACCAAAATACAACGCAGTTTTTTTTGTTTTAACGAACTTATAAGGGCAAGTTCGGCAGGCGGCATATCGTCTTTTAAGAGTTTAAAGTCAGGATTTGCATCAATTACCAAAACGGCAACGTCCACATCAGACATTCCGCTGTCAACCGCTTTCATCATATTAGTACCCAACAAATTATGCGGTTTGTGAAAGCCCGGTGTATCAATAAAGACGTACTGTGTCTCGCCTTTTGTAAGTATACCCATTATCCTCGTTCTCGTGGTTTGCGGTTTGTTTGAAACTATTGCAACCTTTTGACCGATTATCCTGTTCATAAGCGATGATTTGCCTACATTAGGTCTGCCTATTATGGTAATGAATGCGGATTTTTGTGACATCGTTTTACCCTACTCAAACCTTGTTTATTGCAAGACCGAGCCTTTCAAGTATTTTTTCTTCCTTTTCTCTCATTCGCATCTGTTCAAGACCGCCGTTTACGTGGTCATACCCTAACAAATGCAGTACCGAATGTACCGTAAGATAGGCAACTTCTCTTTCTATTCCGTGACCGTATAAATCCGCCTGATAAATTGCGTGGTCAACCGATATTATAACGTCGCCGAGCATTTTTGCACCCGTTTCGGGGTTTATGTCATAATCGCCGTCATAGCCTAACGGAAAAGAAAGTACATCGGTAGAACTGTCTATATTCCTGAAATTTTTATTAAGTTGCTTTATCTGTTCGTCGGAAACGAATGTAACCTCTATCTCGGCAGACTCCGAAAAATCCTCCTCTTTAAGCGTTGCTATACAAGCCTTGCGTATAAGAAGTCTTGTCCCTGTCGGAAATTTAGTTTTTTTATATCTGTCCGTAATATTAACCCTAATGCTCATTTATGTCCCCCGATTTTTTCGTATGCCTTGATAATCTCCTGTAC
This sequence comes from uncultured Clostridia bacterium, assembly GCA_937884625.1. Taxonomy (GTDB): domain Bacteria; phylum Bacillota; class Clostridia; order Oscillospirales; family Acutalibacteraceae; genus UBA737. The sequence continues at coordinate 3,804 of CALGCE010000205.1, read as the reverse complement.
AAGCCTATGTCTTACCACATCTTTGCCCGTAAGTCTTATAATTGCTATATCCTCTATGCCTTTAAGCACATTTACAGCCTCTTTAAGTCCCGAACGTTTACCGTCGGGCAGGTCAATTTGCGTAACGTCACCTGTTACAACCGCTTTTGAATTAAATCCCAAACGTGTTAAAAACATCTTCATTTGTTCCGACGTGGTGTTCTGTGCCTCGTCAAGAATAACAAAGGCGTCGTTCAACGTACGGCCACGCATAAAGGCAAGTGGTGCAATCTGTATAATGTTGTCTTCCAACATTTCCTTCAACTTTGGTGCCGGAAGCATGTCTTCCAGGGCATCGTATAGTGGCTGAAGGTACGGATCTATCTTTTCTTTCATGTCGCCTGGCAAGAAACCTAGTTTTTCGCCGGCTTCTACTGCAGGGCGACTTAATATTATTTTGCGTACTTCCTTGTTCTTTAAGGCTTTCACGGCCATTGCAATGGCAATGTAGGTTTTACCGCTTCCGGCAGGACCCACGGCAAAGAGCAAGTCGTTCTCGTTACATGCCTTCAGCATGTCGGCTTGCGAGTGTGTTCTTGCTACAATTGGCTTGCCGCTTACGCCATAAATAATCAGGCTATCGCTTTCTTTCTTCTCTTCGGGCTGTTTGCCTTTAATGAAGTCAATTACCACCTCTTCGGGTAGCGAATTGTATTTGGTGCAATACTTTTCTATTTTGTCAAGAACCTGCGCAAATTGTGCAATCTCGTCATCGTCGCCCATTGCCTTAATGGCGTTACCACGAGCTACAATCTTCAATTTGGGATGTAGGTTCTTAATCAGATGCAAATTCTCTTCGTTAACCCCAAATAGTACAACGGGGTCAGCGTTTTCAATTAGGAAAAGTTTTTCTGCCATTTAATCTTGTTTATCACTCTGTTGGCGTTGGCCTTTTTGGGTTGCATCGGTCCCATTTTGTTGGCTCGCTCAACAGCGTTTCTTGGTTTACATTTTGTTGACGTTACTCTTCGTTGTCGTCGCTTTGGCGTTTCTTGATGATGAGGCGCTTTGAGGTGCTCAACCAATCCTTTGAAATCTGAACCAAGTACGAGCCGCTTGAGTAAGCTGCTGTGCTCAAAGTAATAACGTTGTTGATTACTGGGTAGTTCTTCTTGCTCAATTCCTTACCAGACTGTGAGTAGATACTTACTGTAACTGAATCGTTTTCAGAAATGTGCTTGCCAAACTGAATGGTAAAGCTGTATTGAGCAGGGTTTGGAGAAACATATACCGGAATGTTCCAGTCTGCTTTTGCTACTTCATCCTTCTTCTGAAGGGTGAATGGGCTGACTTCTTCAATGTTCCATTTGCCGGCACCGTCTTGTGTACGAACATATAGCACGTGGTTGCCGTTGCTTAGGTTCGAGGTCTCGAACGGAAATGCCAATGTTGTACCGTCGACCTTTATTACCTTACCGTTGCCCTCTCCTGGGTCGTGGTCAAAATAATATTCGGCCTTCTTTGGCACTTCTGGAGATTTAAGGTATACGAATGGGGTAGTGATGGATTCTGTCCATGTCTTGTCGCCATTCAGTGCGCGAACGCTAATGTGGTGGTAACCTGGGTCTAGGTTGTTTGTGCTATAATTTATATTTGCAACGTTGGTCTTGAAGCTGTTCAAGGTGTCTTTGCCGCTGATTGGGGTGAAGACGCCCTTGCCCGATCCCGGATCTTCGTTGAAGTAATATTCTGTACCAACAATTTCGTTTGCCTTGTCGAACAATACGAACTGGAACGATACGGTCTGTCCCCATCCGTAAATGTTTCTACCACGTACGTTTAGGGTGTGGAAACCCTGCTTCAGGTCGCTGATGTCGGCATTGAAGTCCTGGCGGCCGTTGTCGCTTGTTCCTGCCACTTTACCTTTCCCATAGCCTGGGTCTTTGTCGAAAAAGTATTCGGTAGTGGTTACTTCTGGCTGGGCTTGTGCAATGGCACTCATGCCCAAAAGTGCTATGGTATAGAGTTGCTTTTTCATTTATCTGTCGAGTTTGTAGGTAACTGTAATAGGAAGGCCCTGGAACGAGTTAACTGATGTTGGACCTGTCACGTTCGAAATGACTGGAAGGTCTGGTAGACCGCTTATTACGTATGGTAGCTCTCCGCCAAATGCGCCTAGAGGACCACCATCGGCTGCCTTTGTTGAAATTGGAGATTCAAGCTTGATGCGGTAGTTTGCATCAAGGGTGAAGTCTGGCTTTTCCATAAACTTGGTGAAGTCGCCAACAAAGTTGTTCACGAAGGCAGAGGTGTTGATTCTGCTCTTGCTCTGGTTTTCCATGACGTTTTCAATCACAGTACAGAACTTCAAGTCGCGAACGGTACCGAAACGGTTATATTTGCCGAATGTGTTGTGCTCAATTCGGCTTCTTTCCAAACCTACTACGTTACCGCAGATGATGTTGTTGTTTACCATTACGTTGTGTGGGTAGTTCTGGCCCTGAATGTCACCTACGACAAAACACTGCTCAATTACGCTACCGTTTACGTCGGTATTAATCTTTACTGCTGTGCTACTTCCGTTTAGAATCTGGCAACGCTGAATGTTGACGTTGTTCGCTTCAATACGTACGTTCGACATTATGACACCACTAATGGTAACGTTGTCTGCTGCCACATGAATGGTTCCGCCTATGAAGGCTTCGCCTGTCGCATATTCTGTTATCTTGTTTTCTGCAAGGTAATAACCTGGACCAATGATGGTAACCTGCTTGCTGATTTTCATGTCGTTGAAACCATATGCGTCACGTTCACCATATGCCTGTGACGATGGCTCCAGATAGATTGAGTCTCCTATAGCTGCATCTAGCAATGCATTTGACAAAGAGTTGTATCCTGCCTCTATGTTAGGCGAATTGTTGACTCTAAGAATCTTTGCTTGCGAGCCCAAACTAAGACTAAGTAGTAGGGCAACGATTCCAATCCGTTTTTTCATGTGGTTATTATTGTTTTTTCTTTTCTTTTTATTCTTTTTTAGTTACTTGCCTTTGGCCCTGTCATAATAACTTATGTTATGGTTCGCCATTAACAAGATATACCTACTCTACGTAGTATTCTGCAAATTTGCCTTTTTTCCTACAAAAAAGCAAATATTATGCTTTCGTTTTTTTTCGACGCAATTATTTTCTGCTTTAGAAGCTGTTTAAATTCTTTCATAAAATTTCTAAACAACTTTTTAGTTTAGGTTCCCAAATAGGCTGTTTAAATGAAAAATGAAAGGGATGTATCTCACATTCATAAGTTTTGATACATCCCCTTTCCTTTTGTACGGTTTATGTAAACCGCTTCTTATTCAATCCAATGAATATAGTCTGCTTTTCTAGGTGCTGGTGCAGGAATCTCGCTCTTGGCATAACCTAGGGCTACGTGGCCAATACCTTCATATTCGCCTTCAATGCCAAGGTCTTTCAAGATTGCCTTGCCTTCCTCGCTTTCAAACTCTTCCTTTGCGCGGTGAATCCAGCAACTTTCCACACCAAGCGACTTTGCTGCCAACATTAGGGTAGTCATAACGCAAGTTCCGTCATATACGGTTGTGCCTTCTTTTTTCGACAACACAATCATCATGCATGGTGCTCCGTAGAATGGGTCCATGTCTTCCTTGCCCATCACTTTTGCATTCATCTTCATAATGCGGTCGCGCATTTCCTTCTTGGTTACTACCAAGATGATTGGGTTCTGGGTGCCCATGCCGGTTGGTGCCCATGTGCCTGCTTCTGCAATTTGGCTTAAAACTTCCTTGCTTGGCATTGAGTCGGTGTTAAA
>CALGCE010000204.1 GCA_937884625.1 uncultured Clostridia bacterium | reverse complement strand
TACCTCTTACATTTATCATAGTTGCAATTGTATATCTTGGTGGACAAATATATGAAGGTGATTCTGAAGAAGAGTCTAACAAACAAAAACAAATACTTTTTTCATAAACTGATGTTAATAGCAACTTTTCTTAGGGTTCATGACACTGCCCGATCCCCTTCAAGGTAATGGCTATGCCATTTCACCATACAAAATTAACATATATTTTCCAAAAAATCAATAGATTTTTGCTAAATTTTGATATTTTATTGAAAATATCAATAAAACAAGGTGTTTTTTACTTAATTTAACGAATAATTTTGCATTTTGTGAGCACTTTTAGTATTTTTTCTCCCTTTGGAAGTGAGGTAACATCATCTGCTTCAAAGGTATTAAGGAGTATTAAAGCCGCCAAATATACGACAGCCGCAACACAAATTTTTGCAATTGTGTTAATCTTGCCACCGCCAAAAGTGACGAATAATGTTGACACACCGCAACAAAGACCTGCAAAAAGAGGTTTGAAAAGCGACTTATAAATATTCGGTTTAATACCCGTATATTTAATAATTGAAATCAGGTTTGCAATAAATATAAACATATAACACGCAACTGTACCTATTGCGGCACCCTGAATATTAAGTGTTGGAATACCTACGAAAATGTAATTAACGACAACTTTAAGACCTGCACCGATAGCGACGTTCCTGAGTGAAATCGACTGTTTATCAATTGCCTGCAACAAACTTGTCATAGGTATTGCCATTCCTGCAAAGATTGCCGCTATGCCGTAAATACGCATCATAGGTCCGCCTATGGTAACTGCCGACACACTGTTATATAACAGTTTCATAATATCAGGACCTATAAATAAAAATCCCATTCCTGCCGGCATTGCTATAAGTGCCGTAAACTTCATAGTTGACTCTACGTTGCGTTTTATAAGTTTCTTATCTTTAAGTGCCCAAGACGATGCCAAAACGGGCAATGCACTAACCCCTAAAACCGAAGTGATTGTGGGTATAAGATTATAAATTGTAAATGCCATTCCCCTTATACCGTATAAAAAGGTCGGTATTTCGGCATTTGTTAGAGTATCGTAACTTTTATTGTAACTTGCTATTGCCGAACTGTACATATCCCTCAAAACGTGCGAGTGTGTGCCCACAAGTTTTGTAAGTTGCCATTTAACCATAGATACATCCACAAGTGATGCTACACTGTTTGAAAGCGATGCTAACAGTACTGGTATTGCAATCATAATGATTGTCTTGGTGGCAACTTTGGTATTAATATGCTCAGGTGCATTACTGAGTTCTTCTTTGGTAATGCCGTCGCCCTTAATCTTATAACGCAGTCTTAAATATCCTGCCGATACACCCGCACCTACGGTTATACCAAGCAACGCTCCGGCAGAGGCGTATGCAGGGTTTCCCGTATACTTCATTATGACAAATGAAAAAGCGTAACCGAGTATCAGTTTTCCAAGTGCCTCTATTACATCCGAAACCGCAGTGGGATACATATTGCGAAGACCCTCGTAGTATCCACGGTAGGTGGACATAACACAACAAAAAAGCAGTGAGGGTGCTATTGCAAACAGACTGTAAACCGTTTTACCCGTAGCATCTGTAAAATGCACAAACGGATAAATAAATAAAAGCATAAGTATAAAGCCCGTCAGTCCCGTTATAAAAAACAGTCTTCGTGTAATTTTTAGGGAACTTTTAACATCCTTATACCTTTTTGCCGTCATATGCTCTGCTACTCCCCTTGAAATTGCAATAGGCAAACCTGCCATGGCAAGGGTGTAAATTGAGGTAAATAAATCGTAGGCGGAAGTAAAATATCCGAAACCAAGTTCTCCGATAATGTTTTTAAGCGGTATTTTAAATATTGCACCGATTATTTTTACCATAACAGTAGAGCATAAAAGAATTATGGCACCGTATTCAAAACTTTGCTGTTTTCTAACCTTCTGTGACATTCTGCTTCTCCCTTAGCCTAACAAGAATACTTTCAAGTGCCTTGATAAAAATATCAATAAGTGCCGTACCGTCGTTAATATTCATATTACGGTAACTGTCACACGCATCGTCTCCTGCATCGTCCGAAACCCTGCGTAAACTTAAAAATGGAACCGATGCAAACTCACAAACAGAAGCAATTGCCCCCGTTTCCAAATCGCAGGTAGAAGCACCGAAGGTATCTTTTAAAAATTTGCGGTCAGTATCGGTACAAATGAACTTATCACCGCAAACGGCAGTACCTCCCGACAAATCGCCAAAGCACTTTATAACGGCATTTTTTAAAAACTCATCCGCAGAATATATATAATTTTGCCAAGGCTTTTCGCAGGGTTTATAACCTATAAGAGTAAGGTCAAAATCGTGTTCCAAAAATCTATCGGGTATATTGATTTCTCCACGTTTTACTCCGCTTATTCCGCCTGAAAGACCGTAATTAAGTATGTAACTGCAACCAATATCTACAAGGTGCATAGCGGCAGTGGCGGCATTGACCTTTCCAACACCGCTGAACAGACAAATAATTTCAAAACCCTTAAAATTAAATCTTATTCCCTCGTTTTTAAAGTAAGTATAAGGTTTTGCACAAAAGCGTTCAGTAAAGGCTACGAGCGGTTTATACTCGTCAAGGTCTGCTACCACAACGCCTATTTTTATTTCAGGCATATATTATTCCTCTGAATCAATTATAAGTTTTACACCGCAGGTGTTGCAGTATACCGAATTAACGTCAATATTTGCACCGCAATTAGGACATATTCTCTTATTTTTGGCATTTAAAATTTCAACATTTAATGCATCTATTTTTTCATTTTTCTCTTTAACTGCATCTACCAATTCTTTTACTTCGGTATCAAGTTCATCTGAATCTTTAATAAGTTCAAAATAAATTTTTCCAAGTGCTGAAAAATCTTTTTCCCTCTTTGATTTGAGTGACGATACGTCAAATTTCTGTTTTTCGGTGTTTACTACCTCGCCCGTCTTTTTACGTGCTACGTCAAACGCCTCTTTTGCTTTACTTACTGCATTGTCAAAAAATTCCATAGTAATACCTCCAAAATTTTACTTTTAATCATTTTAACACACTTTATATATATTTACAAGGTTTTCAAACATCTTGACCGATAAATTCTCTGATAAGGGAATTAACGGGCACATATTTTCTTTCAAGACTGCAAAATCTTTCAAGAGTACAGGCGGTTTTCATAAAGAAACTGTAACAGTCATCAGATGTGTCAACATCCTCTTTCATTGCACAAAACCTATTTCTGTATATGCACAGTTCATACGGGTGCAAGGTTATAAGTTTTACATCTGCCGTATCCTTAAATGTGTAAAGATACTTTTCCTCATTTGCAACAACATTTCTCCACAGTGCAAGTGTTTCATTTATTGACGAACCCCTGAATATCTCATCACGAAGTGAACGCCTTATAAGCCTTACCTGTCTGCTTGAAAGCACCTTGTTTCCCTCATCATCAACTATGGGGGTGTTGACACTTATATAAATTTTATAAATGTTTTTTCTCGGTACGACATCGCTTATATCGGTATTAAGAGCGTGAAGTCCCTCTACTATCAAAATACCTCTTTTGCCAATGTCTATAACCCTTGAAGCCTCTATACGCATTTTACTTTTAAAATCGTAACTCGGTACTACCGTCTTTCCGTTACTTATAATTTCATTAAAGCAATCTCTTATAAGCGGTATATCAAGCGAGTTTACCGATTCTATATCTTTACTGCCGTCCGAAAGTATGGGTAATTTATCATACGGCAAGTAGAAATCATCAAGCGATACTACCGCCGTCGTTTCGCCTAAACGTTCAAGTTCGTCGCAAAGTATGTGTGCCGTAGTGGTTTTCCCCGACGATGACGGTCCTGCTATTGCCACGATTATTAAATCATCATCGTCCGCAATAATTTGTGCTACCCTCTTAATTTCGTTTATATATTCATTTTCACATTCCTTTACAAATTCTTCCGGACAGGTTGACGACTTTTCATTTATTTCATTTAAAGTATTTGTCATAAAACTCTGCTATACCGTCCTTTCTTGAAATCTGCTCATTAAATCTGCCGATATATTCATACGGGTATTTAAAGTTAAATATTCTTTCAATATTATCACCAAGAGGTTCTTTGAGTTTTGTAACGGCAGATGCACCGCAGGCAAGTACCGTATGGGTTTCGTCCATAATATATACATTGTACAAACCCTCAAAGCCACTTTTAGCATACCCAACATTTTCGAGATTTCCTACTGTTTTGCTCTGTCTGTACATATAATACGGCAAAATACCGCTTTCAATTAGTCGTTTTCTTGCATAATTTACCATCTTTGAAGCGGTAATCCCTGCCGATATTTCGGGACGTTCCCCATTTTTGGTAAGCGTTGATGCCCTTTTCATAGAAAGTGAATGTACAGTTATACTTTCTGGGTTTAATGTAATCAATTTTTCAATAGTATCAGAAAAACTTTCCAAAGTATCGTCGGGCAGTCCTGCTATCGTGTCCATATTTATGTTATCAAAACCGCATTTTCTTGCAAGTAAAAAGGCATCGATAGTCTGAATTGATGTGTGCTTTCTTCCGATTTTTTCGAGTACTCCGTCATTAAGTGTTTGAGGATTAATACTTATTCTTGTAACACCGTTTGACTTGATTGCCTTTAATTTATCCTCCGTTATGGTATCAGGTCTTCCTGCCTCTACGGTAAATTCCTTTAAGGCAGACATATCAAAATAACTATTAACTGTCGATAAAACTGTATCAAGTTGAGTGGCATCCAGCGTGGTAGGTGTCCCTCCGCCCATATATACCGTTTCAAGTTTAAGTCCCAAATCATTTGCAATTTTTGCGGTGATTTTAAGTTCGTCACATAAAAGTTTAACATAGGTCGGTATAAGTTCTTTTGCTTTATCTACCGAATGTGAAACAAATGAGCAGTACGAACATCTTGACGGGCAAAACGGTACCGAAAGATATAAACTAAAAGAATTAGGCTTTGAAAGTGAAATTATTTTATTTTCGCCTTCAACTGCACTTTTACAGAGTGATATTTTATCACTGTCAACCTTAAATACTTCTGAAAAATATTCATCTGTTTTGCTTTGTCCCATTTCGGATAAAAAGCGGGAATACAGTTTTGCAGGTCTAATCCCCGTTAGTATTCCCCAAGCAGGTTTATATTCTGTAAGTTTGACAAAACACTCAAAAAGTGCGGTTGCAAGAGCGGTTTCCTCTGCCCTTTTATCATTCGACAAAACTTCGCAAGACCGCTCACATCTTTTACCGTCCAACAAAACGTAGGAGACTGCGGTAGAATTGCCGTCACTTATTTTTAGTTCGCACACCGCAAGACAATCATCTGTACAAATATTGTGCAATATCTCTATTTTTTCAAACGGTAAAAAAAGTCTTACGGTTTTTTCTGTTTCATAGTCGTAATTATGACCTATATTGCAAAGTTTCATAAATTCCTCAAAAACATATTATATCTTTTTTCGTGACCTATTGTTGTAGCCTCTCCGTGACCGGGATAAACCTTTATATTATCTCCGAGTTGCAAAAGTCTGCCGATTGAATTTATTAGTTCACGCATATTACCGCCATCAAAATCGGTAGAGCCTATCGTTTCAAAAAACAGTGTGTCACCGCTAAACAGTTTGTCTTCCATTAAGTAGCACATACCGCCCTTTGTATGTCCAGATGTCTGTAATGCCTTTACGGTAATATCGCCCACCGTAAATTCTTCATTGTCACTCAAAACTATATCTGCCTCAAACGGCTCTACATGTGCATGAAAACGGTTTGAAAGATTATATTCGGGGTCAGAAAGGTAGGGTGCGTCAACCTTTCCAACAGCAATTTTAACGCCT
>CALGCE010000203.1 GCA_937884625.1 uncultured Clostridia bacterium | reverse complement strand
AAGAGCGCGCATGGCGATTGAGAGAGCTGCTGCCAATGCTAAATCCTTGGGTCAGCAATATGTAGGCTCCGAACAAATCCTGTGGGGACTTGCTGCTGCAGGAGACGGCGCTGCAACCCAAATTTTGTCCAAATTTAATATTAATGCGGACAAAATTCAAGAGATTATTCGTGCTCTCGAGGATGAACGCAAGGCTGCTCCTGACCGTCTGAACGAAAAACCTGCTCAGGAAGAAGAAAAGAAACCTGATGTTCTTGAGGTTTTGGCTCAATTTGGCCATAATCTCAATCAATTAGCTGCTACTGGCAAGATTGACCCAGTAATTGGCCGCGAAACTGAGGTTGAACGCCTCGTACAAATTCTCGGTCGCAGAACCAAAAATAATCCTGTAATAATTGGCGAGGCTGGTGTTGGCAAAACTGCCATTGCAGAGGGACTTGCCATAAAAATTGCAAACGGCAACGCACCTGCAAGACTTCTTGATAAAGAAATATATTTGTTAGACCTTACTGGACTTGTAGCAGGTACACAGTTTAGAGGTCAGTTTGAAAGTAGGGTAAAGGGACTTGTAGAAGAAATAAAAGAGGCAGGAAACGCAATTCTGTTTATTGATGAAATCCACAATCTTGTAGGTGCAGGCGATTCTGCTGAAGGCTCTATGAATGCGGCGAATATTTTAAAGCCCGCCCTGTCACGAGGAGAAATTCAGGTAATCGGTGCCACTACTTTTAAAGAATATAGGAAGTATATTGAAAAGGACGCCGCCCTTGAACGCCGTTTTCAACCCGTTACAATTGAAGAACCGTCCATTAAAGATACCATTGACGTACTTTTGGGCGTTAAAAGTTATTATGAGGGATTTCATGGGGTAACAATACCCGATAATATTGTAAGAAAGGCTGTAATGCTTTCAGAAAGGTACGTTACAGACCGTTTTCTGCCCGACAAGGCAATTGACCTGTTAGACGAGGCCTGTGCTTGTACAAGCCTTGAAAACAAGGCTATTGACGAACTCTACGTTGCAAATAAAAAGATAGCAAAATATCAAACGGAACTTGACGAACTTTTAGCCGATGTAGAAAACGCAGATTACGAAAAACAGGCAATGTTAAAGGCGGATATTGAAAAATATAAGAATATAGCAAACGGTCTTTACGAACCTGCTTCAAATAATACAGTAACAGAAAAGCAACTTGCAAAGGTAATTGAACTCTGGACGGGTATACCTGCATCAAAGGTACAGGAAAGCGACCTTAAAAAACTGTCAGGTCTTGAAGAAAGACTTAACCAAAAAATAATAGGACAAAATACGGCTACGCATCTTGTAGCCACTGCGGTTAAACGTTCAAGAGTTCATACAAGTGCATTGCACCGTCCGGCATCGTTTATTTTTGTAGGACCTACGGGCGTGGGTAAAACGCAACTTGTAAAGGTACTCTCCGAAGAACTGTTCAGTACACCCGAAACGCTTATACGACTTGATATGTCGGAATTTATGGAAAAACATTCTGTATCACGTCTTATAGGTGCACCTCCCGGATACGTCGGTTACGACGAGGCAGGACAACTTACCGAAAAGGTACGCAGAAAACCCTACTCGGTTATACTCTTTGATGAAATAGAAAAGGCTCACCCCGACGTTTTAAATGTTCTTTTGCAGATATTGGATGACGGTAGGGTAACAGATGCACAGGGACGTACCGTTAATTTTGAAAATACAATAATGGTAATGACCTCAAATGCAGGCAGTGAAAAAGCGGAGAATCTTTTAGGTTTCCGCAGAAAAATTGAAGATGAAACAAAAGAAAAGGCTTTAAAAGCCTTAGGCGAATTTTTAAGACCTGAATTTTTAGCCCGTGTTGATGAAATTGTTGTATTCTCACCGCTGTCACACGACTCACTTACAAAGATAACCGCACTGTTGCTTGATGAATTAAAACAGGCACTTATGGAAAAGGCTATTGAGTTTTCTTATGATGACAGCGTATGCTCGTATATTGCATCAAAATGTGACGGTGCAAAGTCGGGTGCAAGAGAACTGAGAAATATAATCCGCCGTGAAATTGAAGATAAGGTAGTAGACTTAATAATTGACGATACCGAAAGTAAACTTACTTCAATAAATACCACTGCTGATGATATAAAGATTAATATTAAGGCAAATTAAACATTATGAATACAGTCGGCAATTAATTTTGCCGACTGTGAGATATTTTTTAAAAAACACTTGACTAAATTCTATATTTATGTTATTATATTACACGTTGCAAATGCGGGTGTAGTTCAATGGCTAGAATCCCAGCCTTCCAAGCTGGTCGTGTGGGTTCGATTCCCATCACCCGCTCCATTTTTTTGTGTGCCAGTAGCTCAGCTGGATAGAGCATCGGCCTTCTAAGCCGAGGGTCGGGGGTTCGAGTCCCTCCTGGCACAG
>CALGCE010000202.1 GCA_937884625.1 uncultured Clostridia bacterium | reverse complement strand
AAGATAACGAATGTATGCTTGATGAAATAGAACTTGATATTAACGGCAGTTGTGCAGAGTGTATTTATCCCGATATACCGCCACAGATACTAGAATGCGAAAAAGAAAAATCAAGAAAAAGGTTCGAACAGGCAGACGGTCCCAATACATAAAACAACTCTATTCACGCCGATTTTTCGGCGTGTTTTTTCATAATTGTAACAATTGTTAAAGATTTTTTTACATTAATTTTAACTGTATGTATTTTTTGGCAGGTAGAATAAAGCCACTAACTCAAAAAGGAGAATTACTATGTACATCATTAAAAACGCCTTTCGCTGTATTATAAGAGCAAAAGGCAGGAGTATTTTAATAGGTTTGGTTGTACTGTTGCTTTCGGTATCGTCCTGCATAGGACTTTCAATCAAGCAGGCAAACAAAACGGTTAAAAAGCAGTATGCCGACGATATGGAGATTTCTGGAACGCTAAACCCCAAAGATATGAAAGAAAACGGAAATATATCGCTTGATACCCTTGAAAATTTGGCGGACAATAAACTTGTAAAAGATTTTTATTATTCGTCATCGCTGTATTTTGGAGCAGGCGACGGTATTGAGCCGTTAGACGTTTCGGGTTCCTTTAAACAAAACAAGGATTTCAGAGAAGAACACGGCGACATAAGAAACGGTCAGGAAACCACTACCCAAGCGGAGGACACGTCTACTGCGACCTCTTATAAAATCGTAAATCTTGCAAACACAGATGTTGAAAACGAAGAGGAAACAAATTCTTCACAAGTCACTCCAAGCGAAGAAAAAGAGGAAGAGCCGAAAACGCCCAGTGACGAAACCGAAGAAAAACCACAGGAAATGCCCGATGAAAGCACCAATGATTTTGAGAAAACCATACCTCCTGAACAAAACGGCGAAGGTGGTGGCAAAGGCGGTGACACCTTTATTACAAACAAGTTTTTCTTTAATATGGCGTCAATGAATGACTTTACCGTAATAGGATACAGTGATGTTAACGCCATTCCCGAATATATTTCGTCATTAGGCGTTATTAAAACGGACAGCGAAGAACTAAACTGTATAATTTCAAAGAATTTAGCAGATGAAAACTCACTCGAAACAGGAAACAGTTTTACCCTTAAAAACCCCGATAACGAGGACGAAGTTTACGAATTTACCATAGCGGGTATTTGCGACACCTCAAAGGCGGGAGATACAAAAGACACTTCATCCAATGCATCATTTACCGACAATTACATTTATATAAGCGATACGGCACTTAAAAAAATACTGTCTGATTCTGCCGAGATTAACACCGACGAGGACAAAGTTTTGACCGCCCGTTACAGTGGGACTTTTATATTTGCAAATCTTGATGACTATAACGCTTTCGGCGAAACTTTGGACAATGATTACACCCTTGTTTCAGAAGACGTTTCAAACTACGAACAGAGTATATCGCAACTTGAAACGCTCGGTAAATACGCAACCTATTTTCTTATAGTAATATTCATTATCGGAGCCTTTGTTTTGATAATAATTAATTTATTCAGTATCCGCAACCGCAAATATGAGATAGGTGTACTCACGGCAATAGGTATGAAAAAGTATAAGGTGGCGTTGCAGTTTGTAATAGAACTTTTTGCCGTAACGTTTGCCTGCTTGATAATCGGAAGTACGGTAGGTGCGGTAGTTTCGGTACCCGTTACCAACAGTCTGCTTGTTAAAATAAATTCCGAAGAAACAAAAGAAACAGCAGAAATGCCACAGGATATGCCGACAAATACACCTCCCGATATGCCGTCGGGCAAACCTGACAACATCGGTGGCGGATTTAAAGGGCGTATGGGACAGTTTGGCGGAAACGTCAATAATTATATTGCCGAAGTATCATCGGCTACTGATATTACGGTTATATTAGAAATGATTTTAGTCGGTTTGGGACTGACGTTGGTATCGTCTGTATCTGCGGTTGCGTTCGTAATGCGTTACGAACCGCTTAAAATACTCAACAACAGAGATTAGGAGGCAGTAATAGTATGAGTGAAAACGTTTTAGAGCTTAAAAATCTTTGCTACCGTTATTCAAAGAGTAGCAAAGACATTATAAAAAATTTAAGTCTGACTTTTGAAAACGGTAAAATTTATTCGATAGTAGGAAAGTCGGGAGCAGGAAAAACCACCCTTTTATCACTGCTTTCAGGTCTTGCAAAACCTACCGACGGACAAATATTATTTAAAGGCAAGGACATCTCTAAAACCGATAAATACGATTACCGCAGTAAGTTGGTGGGGGTTGTTTTTCAGAGTTTTAACCTTTTGCCCTATTTGAGTGCAACCGAAAACGTTATGCTGTCAATGGACGTTTCAAGAAAAAAGATCCGCAACAAAAAAGAACAGGCAATAAAGTTGCTTAAAAAGGTAAATTTGGAAGAACAAGACCTCGACCGCAGTATTTTAAAACTGTCGGGCGGACAGCAACAGCGTGTAGCCATAGCAAGGGCACTCTCTTATGACCCCGAAATAATTTTTGCAGACGAACCTACGGGAAATCTTGACCTTGATACGCAAAAAGACATTATGGAGATTTTGCGTACCCTTGCAAGTGAGGGCAAATGTGTAATTATAGTGACGCACTCCCCCGACGTTTCAAAAATGTCAGACGTGGTTTATGAACTGAAAACGAATTGAATATAAAACGCAACATAGGCTGACTTTCGTCAGCCTATGTTAGTAATATTTTCTTTAAAGATTTTATATAAGTCATCGGTTACACCGTTGGCGGATTTTATTGTTGCTATCATTAATTCATCGGTATCTATTTTTGAAAAATTAATCTCATAACCGGCATTTCTTATTAATTGGGAGATAAAAGCCCTCTGCGTTCTGCCGTTACCCTCACGAAAAGGGTGCAATATATTAGTCGTACAGTAAAAGTCAACAATATTTTCTATAAATTTAAATTTATTTTTTTCATATAACTTATATGGTAATGTTGTACAACAAATTAAACCTGCTAAAAGTAAATACCAATAATTTGATAAAAATCTCATGGCATCACCTTTAGATGCTGTTTCCATAGTAAATGATAACATTCTATGTAATAATACTCCTAATTGATTTATATCTGATACTGCAAATACAGCCCACGATAATGGTATTAATAATATCATATAAGTATGTCCTAATATAGGGTGTTTATCAAGATGTTTCTTTAAAATAAATTTTTCTAACATCATTATTACAAATAGTCCTAATCCCCATATTATAAAGTTCCAATCAGCACCATGCCATAAACCAGTTAGAAACCATACTATAAATATAATCAAGAGCTTCAACATTTCGATACTGAATTGGAACAATTTTTGTTTCATCATAAACAGTTGTTAATCTGTTTTCAGTTAATGAAATATCATTTTTAGTTTTTGAAATATCATCAGTATGTTTTGCATTCCATGCATCACGCTCATTATTGTAATTTGGAATTGTCACATTATCATATTGTGCTTTTTGTATCGCATACTGATTTGCTGCTTCAGCTTCTTGATTATCATAAGATGCATCTAATCTTGCGATTTCACTCTTATAAGCATCTGAGTTTCTGATAGCTTCTATATCTTCTGCTTTTTGTTTTTTATAAATGCCAAAATAGTAAATTGCAATCCAAGGTAAGAATACAATTGATGGAATAATAGCTAATGCCTTATTAAATTTGACATTAGATTTTATCTCAGGATATGTTCTAACAATGTTTGCTTTTACTGGTGGTGAAGGGGGCTGTGGAAATACTTCCGATTCAAGCCTAGCTAATTGATTATTTAATGAAATTATACGTTTTTCCAAATCTAATACTTCTTGTAATGTTTTACTTTGAACTTCGTTACTCATACAATATCTCCTTTAATGGATACAAATGTACACTTTTGTAACCACATAATATTTGGTCTGAGTTATAATCAAAACATGTAAAATTAAGACGATTATGGAGCGGTTCCAAAATCGTACTTTTTTACAAACTGTTTATAATGTTGGATTATTCTTAAGGATATTAATAAGTGCTAATTCTTCTAATGACAATTCCAAAGTGCAATTTTGGCACTTTGAAACATCTACATTTGCACTTTGAATTGCACTTTCAATTCTTTCATCAAAGTCTGTTTTACATAAAAATGTAAATATTTTCAAAAACTCGCTCATAAAAATGTTGATAAACAATAAATATGGTAGTGGACTTCTGCTATGAGGTGATTAGAATGAGCTATTCAAAGGAAAACTCCACTTTAGAAGAGGATTTCTTTATTAGATTTGCAAATGAGTTAATTCCTGTAGAGGTTAAGGCCAATACAAATAGATCCAAATCATTAAGGACTCTTATTAGTAGCGACAGCTATTCGGACATTAAACATGGAATAAAGTTTACTATAGGAAATGTTGGTATAAGTGATGATATTGCTACATTTCCTTATTTCTGTTCGTTCTTATTAAAACGTTATATGGAAAGACAAAACTTTTTCCAATAATATTCATATGTGAAGATAATTGATTAATTCATATTTCTATAAGAATCTTCCACTTACCATTTCTTTTTCCGTTTTCACGAGCTATTTATCCTTTTTCTTGATTTGCGCTCGATGCTGTTGTACTGATCTAAGAGCAACCACTTTAAGAGAAATATCTTCTTACACTTTTCCTTCATCACTTGGTGTAAAGAAATCTCTGTTGCTTTGGGGTTATTCCTTTCCAGCCTTTATACGCTCTTATAAAGTGACTGCTATCAAAAAAGCCTGTCTGTGTAGCTATATAAGAAATGTCATAGTTGGTGTGCATCAATAGTTCATCTGCTTTGTTCAGACGAATATAGTAGATGTATTCTTTACAGGAGCGACCGTAGTTTTCTCTGAAAAGTCTTGCAAAGTGAGAATAACTTAGATGGCAGCGTCTTGCTAAGTCTGCTACTTCCAGATGTTCTGATGAATGCATATCGATATATTCCAGGATATGGTAAAAAGACAGTGAGATGTCACTTTGCTTGTCTTTTATATAATCGGTTTGCTTTCCGCACATTCTGGCTATATAAATCAGAATACTGAAGATATTTGACTGCATTTTAAATATGTGAAGAAGTTCACTAGACTTATATTCACTGACAGCTGAAATAACTTCTGAAGAAATTTCCTGAGCATTTTTTACAATAAGACAATAGTCCTGTTCAGAAGTTCTTGTTACAAAATAATCGTACATTTTCTGAACATAGGCATCTGGAATATTTATTGTATGAATATCAAATTTTATTACTGCGTATTTAACTTCTTCCTTTGAACCTGATACTGGTGCGACTTCATGTAATTGCAGTGGATAAATATAGCAGATATCACCTGCTTCCAGTATAAAACTATAGTCGTTACATATCACTTTTATACTGCCGCTTATTATATAGAGAATCTCAGAATAGTAATGCCAGTGCTTGGGCGAGTTAACAGAGTTCGTATAGAAAACATCGTATGGTGTGTCCTGTCTGTCTATATATTCAAATAGATTCATAATTCACCTGATAATAGATTTATACAATTCTTTAAGATTATCATAACACATTTATAACACCGAAATTCGGATAATAAAAGTGCAGTTAATAAGTGGAGGGAACAGTATGGAATTAAAACTACTTAATACAGTTCCTGGGCCTTGATACTCTGGCTGATATTTACCTTGATCTGGTTTTATCTGACAACTTTTTTGATATGAATGGCGGAAGTAAAACCATAGAAATTATTAGCGGCGAACCTGATGTCCTGAGCCTACGAAGTGTATATGACATTAATTAAGGAGATTTACCATGAATTTAAAATATGTAATTGATACTGTTGAAAATAAAGCATATATGAATGAACTTACAGAGGACTTATTGAATTTTGGACATAAGTTTCCTTCTCCTAATGGAAGTTCCTACTACCTTGGAGACGATGGTACACCAATGATTGAGCGACCACGCGAGACCTGGATTACATGCCGTATGTCACATGTATACAGCATTGGTAAACTTCTTGGTCACGAGGGTTCAGAAGAACTTGTTAAAAAGGCAATTAATGGAATTAAGGGTGAACTTCATGATACAGAAAACGGCGGTTGGTTCGCAGGAATTAACGCTGATGATTCAATTATTGCCAATAAGCAGTGCTATGCTCACGCATTTGTAATTCTGGCAGCTGCATCAGCAGTTTTGATCAAAACTGAGGGCGCAGAAGAACTTCTACAGGAAGCACTTGAACTTTACGACAAGAAATTCTGGGACGATAATATCGGGCTTGCATGTGATACATGGAATACTGAATTTACTGAGTGTGATTCATATAGAGGCTTAAATGCAAACATGCATACAGTAGAGGCATTCTTGTCTGCAGCAGACGTGACAGGAGATGAAAAATTTCGTGTTCGCGCCG
>CALGCE010000201.1 GCA_937884625.1 uncultured Clostridia bacterium | reverse complement strand
TTTTAGGGTTGAAATGGGACTGTATTGATTTTGAAAGAAATGTTTTTATAATTAAGCATACAGTAGTAAACGTAAACACGACAGTTTACAAAAATAAAACCAAAAGTCAGACGAGCAGACGGACACTTGTAATGTGTGAGCCGATAAAAGATTTGTTTTTAGAACTAAAACAAAAAGAAGCCGAAAACAGAAAGTTTTTCGGCAACTCATATTTTGAAAGTGATTACATTTTCAAGTGGGACGACGGACACCCTATATCACCAAATTATCTATCCACACAGTTTAACAAGATTTTGAAAAAATACGGATTTCGGCATATTCGTTTACACGATTTAAGGCACAGTTGTGCATCTGTGTTACTGTCTTCGGGAAAAGGTTTAAAAGATGTTCAAGACCTTTTAGGACATTCGCAGATAAGTATGACCGCAGATTTATACGGGCATTTGGACTTTGGCAGAAAGCGTGAAATATCCGAAACAATGGCGGTTTTAATCGGGTAAAAAAATTTTGTTAGAACTTTTGTTAGAACTCGGCATTTTTCAGGCAAAATCGTGGTGTTCTCGGGGCAAGACAAAAACCGCCCGAACGCAGTGTTCAAGCGGTTTTCACACAATGGTGACCCATCGGGGATTCGAACCCCGGACACCTTGATTAAAAGTCAAGTGCTCTGCCAACTGAGCTAATGGATCAAATATTAATTTAAAGACAGCCTTAATATTATATCAATGTTACTGCCCATTGTCAAGGGAAAATTTAGTATTTTTTGCAATTTTTTGTTTTTATAGCCGACAGCGTTTTTACGCTGTCGGCTCGAAGTTTATTTACTTTACGACAATATTTACAAGGCGTTTTGGAATATACAATTCCTTAACTATATTTTTACCCGAAATCTCGGCATTAACAGATGCATTTTGTTTCGCAAGATTAAGTGCTTCGTCGGCACTGATTTCGGCAGGTACGTCTATTCGTGCTTTGATTTTTCCGTTTACCTGAACCGCTATTTGAACGGTTGCATCAACGCATTTAGCCTCGTCAAATTGTGGCCAACTTGCTTGATTTAACATACCGCCAAAATTATTAATATCCCAAATTTCCTCTGTAATATGCGGTGCAAAGGGATTAAGCAAAATAATAAACGTCTTTAACTCTGCTTTATTGATTTTACCCGTTGCGGTAACGGAGTTAAGAAGTGACATAAGAGATGCTATTGCGGTATTCATTTTAAGATTTTCAATATCTTCGGTTACCTTTTTAATAGTCTTATGGAACTCGGTTTCTACTTCACTGCGATAGGTATCGCCGTCTATTAAAATATCGGAAAGTGAGAATACCTTATCTAAGAACCTCTTACTGCCCTTAATTGATGACTGGCTCCACGGTGCTGCCTTTTCAAAGTCGCCTATGAACATTTCATAGATACGCATTGTATCTGCACCG
>CALGCE010000200.1 GCA_937884625.1 uncultured Clostridia bacterium | reverse complement strand
CTCGTTCCGCTCGCCTCTGTAGAGGCAAGTGAAATTTGTTCGCTTATCTCTGCGGCAGGTATCATAAGTTCCGCAAGTGTAACACGGTAATCCTCCAAAAATACAACACGAAGTTTATCATTTACCGCACGGTCGTTATTGATAACGGTTGAAAGTTTATAAATCATCTGTATAATTTCTTTTGCAAACAGATAACCTGACGCCGCCTTTGCACCGAAAACATAGGTTTTAGGCGTAAAATCGGCATTTGGATTATTCTTTAAATACAGATAATCGGTTATTATGTGAAGTGCGTTCATATGCTGACGCTTATATTCGTGAAGTCTTTTAACCTGAATATCAAATATAGAATCAGGGTCAAGGACTATTCCGCCGTTTTCCTTAACATAGTCGGCAAATCTTACCTTGTTTGAGTGTTTTATATCCGCTAATTTTTGGAGTACCGACTTATCATCGGTAAACTGCATTAACTTTTCAAGTTCGCCTGCATCTTTTATAAAACCGTTTCCGATAAGTTCGGTAATAAAAGCAGTAAGTTCGGGGTTTGCCTGACAAAGCCATCTTCTATGTGCTATACCGTTAGTAACGTTGGTAAACTTATTCGGTGTCATTTTATAATAATCGTTAAACAACTCATCGGTTATAATCTTACTGTGAAGTTTCGATACACCGTTTACCGTATGACACGTTGCAACGCACAGGTTTGCCATTCTTACTACACCGTTTTGGATAATAGCGGTTCGCTCGGCAAGAGATTTATCCCCTGTAAGTTCCATAACCTCTGCACGGTAACGCCTGTCAATCTCCTCGACTATCTGATATATTCTCGGCAGACGCTCTTTGAAAAGTCCGACCTGCCAACATTCAAGTGCTTCCGACATAATTGTATGATTAGTGTACGCAACGGTACGTTTTACAATATCCCACGCCTTATCCCAAGAATAACCGCATTCGTCAAGCAACAAACGCATAAGTTCGGGGATAGAAAGCGTCGGGTGCGTATCGTTGATATGAATGGCAACCTTTTCGGGAAGATTGTCAAGTGTGTTATACTTTCTCATATGACGGTTGAGTATATCCTGAATAGAGGCAGAAACCAAGAAATACTGCTGACGAAGTCGTAAAGACTTACCCTCAATATGATTATCCTCAGGGTAGAGTACTTTTGAAATTGCCTCTGTCATAGCACGTTGTTCGAGTGCACGGACGTAGTCACCCTGATTAAACGCCGACATATTAAATTCCTGACACTCGGCGCTCCAAAGGCGAAGTACGTTGACCGTTTTTCCGTCCTTACCTGCAACTTTAAGGTCGTAAGGCATAGCCCTTACATTACTGTAACCTTTATGCTCAACGTGATGGTAACTGTTGTCCCACCATTCGTCTATATAGCCGTCAAAGTGTACGTCAACCGCAGAGGACGGGCGTTGTTCGAGCCATACACTGCCTCCCGGCAACCAAAAGTCAGGCATTTCGGTCTGCCAACCGTCAACCAACTTTTGACGGAAAATACCAAGTTCATATCTTATGCAGTAGCCCATAGCGGAATATCCGCCCGATGAAAGACCGTCAAGAAAACAGGCGGCAAGTCTGCCAAGACCACCGTTACCAAGACCTGCATCAGGCTCAAAATCGTAAAGATTGTCAAGTTTTACCTTGAACTTTGCAAGTGCCTTTCTCATATTCTCGGTAAGACCTAAATTATAAAGGTTGTTTTTAAGCGACCTGCCCATGAGAAATTCCATACTTAGATAATAGACCGTTTTGGCACACTGGTCATCAACCGCTTTTTTGAACTTTGCTTTACGTTCGCTCATTATTTCGAGTAAAACAAGTACGCAAGCCTTATAAAAAATTTCATCAGATGCCTGCTCGGGCGTAACACCGAAGTTATGTGATAGTTTACGTTCAAGCATAGAAGTTAGTTGTGTTATCGTATAATCTGCCATATAAACATCTCCGTAATATAAAACTATGATTTTCCATTATTATTTACCTTATAATAATACATTATTCAAACCATATTTGCAAGTAGTATCCACAACTATATTTTGACTAAATTTTGTGCATTTTTAACAAAAAACTTTTTAATTTGCCTAAAATGTTAAAAACGGTTAGTCAAAGAATACAATATTTTAAAAAATAACGGTTGTAATAATAAACTGATTTATTTTTTTATGTTGAGAAATTATTAAATATATAGTATAATAAATATGTTTATATAGTTTGCGAGGTGTTTTGTGTGGAGGATATTGTTTATCTTGATAACAGTTCAACAACCAAACCCTGCGAAAAATCAGTGGAGTATATCAATAACGCACTTAAAAATAATTGGGGTAATCCGTCATCACTTCATATTTTGGGAATGAACGCCCAAAACGCTGTTGACAGTGCAAGGCAGTCGGTAGCAGATATGCTTTGCAGCAGGGCGGACGAGGTTTATTTTACTTCAAGTGGTACAGAGGGTAATAACACTGCAATTTTAGGAGCCGCCAAAGCGAGGAAAAAGCGTGGCAACAGAATAGTTACTACGACGGTAGAACACCCATCGGTGCTTGAAACGGTAAAACGCCTGGAAGAGGACGGCTTTGAGGTAATACGGTTAAAACCCGATAAAGGCGGAAGAATTCGTCAAACCGATATTGAGGAGTATATAAACGAAAAAACGGTGCTTGTGAGCATAATGCTCGTCAATAACGAAACGGGTGCGGTAATGCCCGTAAGGTATGCATCGGATATTATAAAGAAAAAGGGTGCGCCGGCACTTTTGCACTGCGATGCGGTACAGGGTTTCGGCAAACTTCCGATAAATGTAAATAAATTAGGTGTTGACCTGCTTACATTAAGCGGTCATAAAATCCACGCCCCAAAGGGAGTAGGCGTTCTTTATATTAAAAAAGGTGTGACTATTCGTCCGCTTCTTACGGGCGGAGGTCAGGAAAGAGGTATGCGTTCGAGTACCGAATCGGTACCGCTTATCTGCGGTCTTGAAGGTGCGATAAAAGACCTGCCAAACCTCACAGAACAACTCAAAATTCAATATGAACTTAAAAGTTACGCCGAAGAGCTTTTGTCACAAACGGGGTTTGCTGCGGTAAATTCCCCTGCGGATGGTCTTCCATACATACTTAATATTTCGGTCCCCAATTACCGCTCGGAAACGTTGCTACACTTTTTGGAAGCAAAAAATATTTTTGTTTCTTCCGGAAGTGCGTGTGCAAAGGGCGAGGGCAGTTACGTTCTTAAAGAAATGGGACTTGACAGAAAACTTATCGACAGTGCTTTACGCATAAGTTTTTCAAGATATAACACAAAGCAGGATGTTGACAGTCTTGTCTTTGCTTTAAAAGACGCTGTTAGAAATTTGAGAAAGGCAAATTAATGAAAGAAATTATACTTATTAAAGACGGCGAGTTGTCGCTTAAAGGTCTTAACCGTTGCAATTTTGAAGACAAAATGATAAGCAACATAAAAAGAAGACTTAAAAGTTTAGGTGAAATAAAAATAACAAAGGCACAGTCCACCATCTATATAGAGCCCGTATCGGAAGATTTTGACTTTGAAGAGGCTCTATGCAGAATGAAACTTGTTTTCGGTGTTGCGGCTTTCAGCAGGGCTTGTGTTTGCGAAAAAAACATAGACGATATACTGAAAAAGGCACCCGTTTACCTTGCGGATACGCTAAATAATATTAAAACGTTTAAGGTAGAGGCAAAACGTTCTGACAAAAGTTTTCCTTTAAAATCGCCTGACATATGCAGAGAAGTAGGAGCAGAGATTTTAAAGAATTTCAAACATTTATCTGTTGACGTTCACAATCCCGATGAGATAATAACGGTTGAAGTGCGTGATTACTTTGCGTATATAAGAGCAGGTCAGATACACGGTGCAGGTGGTCTTCCCGTAGGAACTTCGGGCAGAGCACAGGTTTTAATATCCGGAGGTATTGACAGTCCCGTTGCGGCGTGGACTATGGCAAAACGGGGACTTATTCTTAACGCAATACACTTTGCAAGTCCGCCTTATACAAGCCCCCGAGCAGAACAAAAGGTAAAAACTCTTTTATCAAAGGTTGCAAAGTACAGCGGTACCATAAAACTTGCGATAGTACCATTTACCGAGATACAAGAGGAAATAGGTAAATGCTGTCCTGAGGACTATTTTACCCTCATAATGCGAAGAATGATGATGCGAATATCACAGATAGTAGCAGAAAATGACGGTTGTCTTGCACTTATTACGGGGGAAAGTTTAGGTCAGGTTGCAAGTCAGACCTTGCCTGCCATATCCGCAACCGACAGTGTTTGCAGTATGCCGGTACTTCGTCCTCTTATCGGTATGGATAAAGAAGAAATAATAAAAATTTCAAAGGATATTGATGCTTTTGAAACGTCAATTCTTCCCTATGAGGACTGCTGTACGGTGTTTACGCCTAAACACCCACACACAAGACCGAAAGCAGGTCAGTGTGAGGCAGCGGAAGCAAAACTTGATATTGAAAGACTTATAGAAAATGCTGTATCGGGTATAGAGTATTCGTATATAGAATAAACAAAATAAGATATGAGGTGTTTTTATGAGCGTAGGTCCGGAAGTTGATATTAAGGCTGTTGTAGAGAAATTAAAAAGGTATTCACTTAAAATTTCCTGTGCGGAGTCCTGCACGGGCGGTATGTTCAGTGAGTTTTTAACCGACATATCAGGTGCATCAGATGTGTTTGAACTCGGCGTAGTTTCTTATTCGTCGAGAATAAAGCATAAGATTTTAAAGGTTGACGAGGGTTGCCTTGAAACATACGGTGCGGTAAGCCGTGATACGGCAATTCAAATGGCAACGCATATAAGGGCGTTGGCGGATTCCGATTTAGGCGTATCTATTACCGGTGTTGCAGGACCGTCCGAAGCGGAGGGTAAAGCGGTAGGCACAGTGTATATTGCCCTTGCCGACACAAAAACCGTAAAGGCACAACGCCTTAATATTGAAAATATCGGCAGAAAAGCGATAAGGCAAACCGCCTGCAAAGTGGTTTTTGCACTTATTGACACTTATATAGAGGAAAAATACGCAAAAAATGACGGGTAAACATTCAAAAAGTATTTTTGTACAGATAACGGACGATTTTAAGCCCATTTTACCTTCTAAAAAAGACGGTTTTTTTAAGTTTACAGGCAAAATACTGTATTTGCTTTTTATATTTGCTCTGATATTTTCTGCGGTGTGGTATACGAGTTTTTTCGTCAGTGCGGACAGACAACGCAAAATAATAGACAGTACAAAAGATATATGGTACGGTACGGGGTCACAAGTTACAAAGTACAAAAGTCTTAAAAGTAAGAATTCCGACTTTTCAGGTTGGCTTACCGTACCGAATACCGATATAGATAATCCCGTTTATCAGTCGGATAAAGACGGTTACTATAAAAATCATAACTCTTTAAAAAAACACAGCCGTTACGGAGCATTATATATATCCAAAAAGGGCAAAAACACCGTGATTTACGGCAACAGTTTAATAGACGGTTCTATGTTCGGCACACTTAAAAATTACAGAAATTTAAAGTTTTACAGGCAGAACCCTACCGTTACTTTTACAGACTGTAACAAAAAGCAGGTTTACGTTGTTTATGCGGTTTTCGTAACAGAGGACAGGGAATCTAATATTTCCAAAAACAGTTTTGACGGCGAAATTCAGTTTTTACTGTGGACTAAGAAGCAAAAGAAAAAGAGTATCATAAATACGGGAATTGATGTTAACTATTCGGATAAAATACTTACCCTTGTTACAGATGCAAATGATTTCGAGGGTGCAAAATTAGTTGTGTTTGCAAGAAGTTTAAGACCTAATGAAAGAGAAAACATAGATGTATCAGATGCAGTAATAAATAATTAAAGGAATATTTAGGAGGAAAACAAATGCTTCAAAATTTAAAGGTGGATATAGTTTACTATAAAATGGAAACCGATTTTGAAATGGAGTTTAATTTAGGCGGTTGTTGCAGAATGCGACTTCTTACCGATAAAGCAGAAGAAAAAAAAGACTATCTTAATATGCTTTCCCGTGCCGTACAGCGTAGCAGAATAATTATATCCTGCGGTTTGCTTTTTACACAAAACGGTATTATAAATATTACCGCTCACTCAATCGGCAAAGGTCTTGAAACCGTAAATAAAGACGAATACGGTATAAAAAGCAATGATGAAATACAGATTATAGGAGGCTCCACCCCGCTTGTAACACCCGACGGTATTTTCGGCGGTTGTATAATCGAAAGCGGTCCGCAAACTATTATTCTGTTAAGTGAAAGTAAGTCGGTAAGAAAAACGATAATGAAAAATCTTATTCACCCGTATATTGAAGATATAAGTACCCTGCAACCAAAAAATCCACAAACGCAAGACAAAGAAAATGCGGTTGTTGAGCAAAGTAGCGAAGAAATACCCGAAACAGAAGTTTTGGAAGAACCAAACGGTGAAATCACAGAAACAGAAGAAGAAAATAAGGAAATTACAGAAGAAAAAGAAGAAACCGAGCAGGAAAACAAAACTTCTTTTTCAAGTGAACATAATATTGAGTTTGTTATGTTTGACGGTACTGACGATACACAGAATATTCCCGATGACACCGTCGTTGAAAATCCGGGACTTGTAATTGAACCGAGTAATGTAAAATACAGCAAAAAAAGTTATTATGAGTTAGATTACGGTAATAACGAGATGGATGAAGATTTTTACTTTGAAGGCGAAGAGAAGATTGTTACAAAAAAGAATTATAAGTTGCCGATAATATTAATATCTATATTATTGGTATTGGTTTTGATATTGCTTGCATTTTGTATTTTTTATATACCGATTGTAAACAAAATAAGTATATCGGAATATATAAAACAGATTTTTGCAGTAGGTGGTAACCTGCCAAAAAGATTTTAACTCGGAGGAAAAGGCTTGAATTTGTGGAGTAGTTTTTTCGGAAAAATAATTATGACCGGTTTAATATCTATGGTGCCGGTTATAGAACTGCGTGGTGCCATACCGATAGCGGTTGCAAACGGTCTGGATTACAAAGTGGCTATACCAATAGCGATAATAGGAAATATAATTCCCGTACCGTTTATAATAATTTTCATAAAAAAAATATTTGCACTTATAAGGAAGATGAGCCGCAAACTTGACGGTCTGGTTACAAGGCTTGAAAAACGTGCCGAAAAAAAGTCTGATGTAGTTCGAAAATATGCGTTTTGGGGATTATTTATACTCGTGGCAATTCCGCTTCCCGGAACGGGTGCATGGACGGGAGCCCTCGTGGCGGCTATGCTTGATATGCGACTTAAAGACGCATTTCCGGCAATAGCACTTGGGGTGGTTGCCGCAGGTGCAATAGTTACCGTCGTTACATACGGTGCAAGTGCCATAATATGACAAAAAAATTCCCGTGTACCAATAAGTACACGGGAATTTTTCAGACTGTAGACAAAGTCCTTTACGAAGGGCTTTGTTTTTTGCATAAATAGT